>CAYLJH010000001.1:0-2795 GCA_964383685.1 uncultured Candidatus Bathyarchaeia archaeon
CGCCGGGGCGTTAGCGGGGGAAATAACCCGGACCCAATCAGTCCATCACGCTGTACCTTTTCCAGATTGCCGTGAGCTGATCGTACGCCTCGTCGTCCTCCTTGATGAGGTCAAAGAAGTCAAGTGCCTCGGCCAGCTTCTGGGCCAGGAGGTGGTAGCAGTAAGCCTTCTCCTCGTCCAGCACCCTGAAATAGAAATCGCTGCAGCTGCAGTACCCGGCGTGACTGTATATCATGTACTCGGCGCTGTTGCCGATGGAGATCCACAGAATCCTGCCGCTGGGCCTGAACACGTACTTCTTTACCCGGTTCTCGGTGACTAGGCGCCAAGCGTTGGTGAACCTGTTACCGAAAACGTCCCTGAGTCGCTGCCAGTTCTGCCGCGATATCTCTTTCTTGACACCCAGGTCCCTGATGACCTGCTCAAGTACATGGTGCTCACGCAGCGACGCCATATTGAATACTCGTCCCTGCCCCGTTTATAGCCTCATCCATTGAGTGAATCTTATATTCCGTGGCTCAAGGTGAGACCTGATGATCAAACTCCTGACTCCCAGCCCCGCATTGATGGTTGAGTCAGGTGAAAGAGTGATGCTGGCGGCGGACCTGCACCTCGGAATGGAGTACGAGCTCTCAAGGCAGGGAATAAGCATCCCTTACCAGTGGAACAGGATACTGGACGAGCTTATGGTCCTCCTTGAGGAGCACAGACCAGACCGGTTGGTGCTCCTGGGTGATGTCAAACACGGGGTCCCCGCAACCAGCTTCTCGGAGAGGAGGGAGATACCGCTTTTCTTCAACGCCCTCCTTGAGGCGGTGCCGTTCATAGACATAACCCGTGGGAACCACGACGCCAACATCCAGAAATACATCCCTGATGAGGTTCATCTCCACTCATCCAAGGGGGTGATGTTCGGGGACGGTTTCAAGGTGGCCGCCTTTCACGGACACGCGTGGCCCAACCCGGCCGTCATGACGGCGGACGCAATAATCATGGCCCACAACCACCCAACTGTGATGCTGGACACGCCCCTCGGGGTGAAGATAACGAGACCCGCGTGGGTCAGGGGCAAGCCCGATATTGAGAGGCTCGCAACGGCGTTCCTGAACCAGGACAACATCAGGCTCAAGGAGGAAGAGGAGCCACTGAACGTCTTCGAGGAGGAGTACGGGTTCGAGTGCGGGAGCCCGGAGATCATCGTGATGCCCACGTTTAACGACATGTTGGGAGGTCTGCCTGTCAACTCGGAGGCTCCTGAAAGCCTGCTTGGGCCGTTGTTCAGGAAAAAACTGGTGGACATGGACACCTTTGACGCGTACATGCTTGACGGCACGTTCATGGGCAGTGTGGGTTTCCTCAGGGATCGCCTTGAGGGACGGGTGTGAGGAAAACACACATCCACCACGTTATTACCCAATTCAGCTTCTTGATGTTAGCCTCCCAACAGGGACGCCATTTAGCCTGATAGGGCTTTCCTTCCCCATTTAATTCTCAAAACAGGCATGGCACCTGGATGAAAACCAGCCCTTCACTTTGAAGCCGTCACGGATTCTTTGATACCTCCTGTTCCTTCCTGCACGGTCCAGGATCACGTCGAGACCTTCCTCGTTGATGTTTCCCAACACGGTTTTCGTGCCGAGGTCCCCGCAACAAGGCATAACCTCCCCGTTCGGCCTAACTCCTATGTCCCTGAGTACCTCGCTGCACCTGATTTCAGTGAAAGAAACGGGGTCGTAATTCAGGTCCGCACCTCTTCCAGCCGGAGTAAACTGGGTCTCGAAAAGCACCGCGTTGGGGTTGAGGAGTCTACCTTTCCCAGCTACCTGAATCCTGTCGTCTCCAAGCAGCCCTGGGAGGCTCTCCGAGGTTATCCTGCTATCCTTCCCCGTTGAGACCATGAGCACGATCTTCAACCCGAGGTCAACGGCAACCCAGTAGGCGTTCATCATTGATTCAAGGGGTATGAACTCGCTGTGGTAATCATCGACGCTCAGGTTCAGAACGTTCAACCCTGCCGCTATCAACGGTTCGAGGATTCCACGTGCCTCATCCCGCGTTTGTCCCCAGAAACCGTTGGAAACTACCTCGGTTTTCAGTCCCTTCCCGCTTGAGAAAGAAATCAACTCCGTCATGAGGTCATATTCGAGAAAAGGCTCCCCTCCAGAGAAGCTGACCCATTCAGCACCGAGGCTGGAAGCATCGTCGATGACACGCTGCGCCGTCTGAAGGGGCATGACCTCTGTTCTACTGGGCGAGGACTCGAAGAAACAGTGCCGGCATTCGGCGTTGCACCTTGAGGTCAGTACGAGACCGACGCGGAAAGGGATAGAGGTCATGAGAGTGACTCGATGGTCCTCGCGATGAGCTGGTTCGCCTGGTAAAAGCCCTCCTCAACGGTGTTCCTCTGCCTCACCAGCTTGTTGTGGAGCAGGTTGAACTCGTGGCTCTTGTGGTCCATAGCAGCCAAGTCGATGATCTCAGATATCCTCGGGAAAGGCAGGGCACCGAATGTCTCCATGCTCATCTGCTCGCTGGGACCCGCGTTGCTGTGGGCCACGGGGTTGACGTGCCTTGATACCCACATGAGTGACTCGTTCAGCTCGTTGAGTTGGTCATCAGAGAGCCCTCCAGCCTTTTCCTTGATGGTTTCCTCAAGAGCCTTTGATAACTTGACGAACTTACCCGCGCGCTTGATGAGCCCGTCCAGGTTAAAGGAATCCCTGACCTTCTCGGATTTCCCCTGCATCTCCACGAGGACCTCGTGCATCCTCTCCGCGTACCTGCCGAAGCTGAGG
>CAYLJH010000001.1:2805-33467 GCA_964383685.1 uncultured Candidatus Bathyarchaeia archaeon
GGGCAGCACGGGGCTGTTCACCATCCTGATGATGAAGTTCATCTCTGCCTTGACGTCCATCTCAAGGACGTCCACATCGCCGTGCTCCATGGTCGCGTACGGCGTGTGCCACCACCATCCTCCTCCGCTGTAATTGACGTGGGGATCGTAGAGCTCCTCGGGTCTGCTTGTGGTGATGCTCACGTGGGGCATACCGGTGCCCCAGAAGCTCCCATCGCCTGCCCTCGTGGCCCACCGGAAGCTCTCGACGACCTCACCTGTGACCGCCTTGACGCTCTCAAGTGCCGCCTCCATCACCTCGGTGACCTGTATATCCCTGAACTTGGTCGCACCCTCGGTTCCAGGGCTGTCGATGTTATAGCTCGCTATGCACCTGTGACGCAGCTCGTGCCACCTGAAATCATTGTACCAAGTTGAGCCCGCGTACCTGCCTATCTCGTGGCCCGGCCAGATTACTATCCTGACGCTCCTCCGCAGGTGCTCCCTCTCCGCGCTGATGAGCCGCGCCAGCTCCAGCACCGCGACGTCACCCGAGAGGTTGTCAACCACGCCGGGGCTGAACGGCGGCGTGTCAACGTGTGCGTTGACGAGGATGAACTTGTCAGCCTCCACGTTGCCCCTGATCTCGGTCTCCAGGAGCGGGATGGACTTCCAGCCGGTATCCATCTCGGAGATAATATGCGCCCGCACGCCTCCCTTCTTCACGACTTCCCTGAGCTCCTGCCCGTCGCTGTTGCTGATGTGGAGCACCGCGGGGATCGTCTGGATATCATGGATGTTGTCCGAGGTTGGGCTCCCTGAGACGCTGAAATCTGCCCTCTGGTGCATGACAAAATCCTTGTAATCGTCCTGCTCGATGACTACCAGGCCGGCGATGCCCATGTTTTGAAGCCTCAACAGGAACCCGGCCCTGAGCCCCATCCAGTCACCGCTTGTCTTCTGCTCGCAGAGAACTATCTTGCCTCTGCAGTCGGCGTAACCCAGCTCCTCGGGCGGGATGTAAATCATCTCGGCCTCGAACCCCTCGGGGCCTGTTGTGCCCACCTGCCTGTAAGGCGTACACTTGACCTCCATCTCCAAGGGGGACACCACTTTGAGCCGGCTGTACTTGGGCTGGCTCAGGTATGCCTGGAACCTGTGGACCCTGCACTCCATGCCGTATCCCTCAAACTTTTCCTTCATGTACTGGATGGCGCGCTCCTCCTCATCGCTGCCGCTGAGAATCGGGGCTATCTCCATCATCTCGTCCCAGTTCCTCAGCATCAACCCCTTGTCGATGCCCCTTTCAAGCCTCCCAAGCAGCTTGACGGTGTCATCGTTTAGAATGATCATAGAAATACCGTGCAACCGGGCATCCTTAACGTTTGCCAGCCTGTTAAGCACCTTTTTTAACCGTCATGTAAAGGATCAATTGACTTAATATGGGATCAAAAATAGGCGACAAGGTCCAGTCAGCCGACTGGAAGAACGAGAAACACGTTCCAGCAATCACTGGCCCCGACTCAGTCAAGGCAGGGGAGTGGATAAAACTCAACGTACGGGTCGGAAAGGAGATAGCCCACCCCAACACGGTGGAGCACCACATCAGGTGGATCCAGGTCTACTACACGCCAGAGGGGGGAAAGTTCACGTTCGACCTCGGCAGGGCCACGTTCAACAGCCACGGCGAGGGCCCGATAACCACGGGCAGCAACGCTGACTTTCACTTCACGGCCAGCGCATCGGGCACCATCAACGCCGTAAGCCACTGCAACATTCATGGGCTCTGGGAGAGCAGCAAGAAGCTTACCGTCTCCTAGTTTTTCTTATATACTGTAACCGTATATATCGCAAAAAAAATTTTTTCGCATAATACCAGTGGCGGGAGCTAAAGAAGCCGTTTTAGGGCTTGTTTTAAAGAAATGGTGGGACCGCCCGGATTCGAACCGGGGATCTCGCGATCCCGAACCGCGAATCGTACCAAGCTTGACCACGGCCCCGCCGCATTCAAGCGTGGCGTACTTATCTAAAAAAGATTCGGAAGGAGGCTCAAGCCTCGATAACAGCGTCCCTGATCGTCATGTTCAGCACCGTCTCCGCGATGTCCGCGCCGTACTCGGCTGTCCTGGATATACTCTCGATGATGAGCCTCAGGGCAGGGATCTCGTCGGGGTTTGCCTGCTTCAGTATCTTGTGTAGGACCTCGGCCTCCATCTCACGTGTCTTGAGCTCCATCTCCAGGACCTCGTCGGCCTCGTTATAGTCCTCATCGAACACGGACTCCATGGCGTTCTCGAATACCTCCAGCGCGAACTCGCTGAGACGGGTCAACTCGTCCAGTATCTCGTCGTTCACGGTGGTGAGTGTGAGTGCAAGCCTGTTCTGGGCGATGTTCACGGCGTGGTCTGCCATCCTTTCCACGGATTTTGTGATGAGCCTGTAGCCCAAGCAGTCCTTGGGAGATTTCAGGCCACTCTCCTTCAGTATATGACCGTCACTGACAGCGACCTTGAGGAGCCTGACGATGTACAGGTTGAACCTGTCCACCTCGTCGTCCATGGCCACAACCTCCCTTGCCAGGTGCGTCTCGTCCATGCCGAGGGCAACGATGGCGTCCCTGTGCATAGCTGCTGCGATGACGCTCATCCTGCGAAGCGCGTCCTTCACCGATAGCTCGGCGTAGCTCAGCAGCACCTGGAGGGTGAGGTCATGGGGCAGGTCTGATAATATCTCGGTCCCCACCAGTTTCTTCCTGGTAAAGTCCTTGACCTGGAACTTGACGCCGCTGCTGAGCCTCTGCTGGTTTGACCGGAGCTGCAGGATGTTGTAACCCATTAGATAAGCGGACACGACCCTCCGCACTATGCTCCCAGGAGTGTCATCGGCTGCAGGAGTGATAATGACCTTACGTTGATTGTCCTGCGAGTCGGCCCCCTGAGGGGTTATAATCAGGGTCATATCATCCCTCTGAGTGATCTTGACTACGCTTCCACGCTGGAGACCCATCTGCCCGACCCAGGGCTTTGGGAGCGAGATGATGAAAGTTGATCCGCCCGTAACCTGTACCTTTCTCAGTTCCTCTCCAGCTGTTGACGGCATAATATCTCCTAATTCCCTAAATCAGGCACGGGATAGATATAGTTAATGGAAAAATATTGCCTAAACGTGAAAACTATATAGAAAATATATGGTTTTATTGATTATATCGATAAAAAAGCCGTTGGTATGACACCTCGATAACCCATTTATCTCAGCGAGTGCCTGAATAAGATATGAGGCTGGCTTTTTTATCGGATATACACGCCAATCAGCCAGCGTTACTGAATGTCATCGATGATATCGCGAACCAAGAAGTCGATAAAACGTATTGCCTGGGAGACCTTGTGGGATACGGCCCGACCCCAAACCAGGTTATTGATACGATACGTTTCCTAAGGTTTCCTACCGTCATGGGCAACTATGACGAGGGCGTTGGGTTCGACCGAGGCGATTGCGGGTGCGCGTTTGTCACGGACGAGGACAAGATAAACGGCCAGACGAGCATTGAGTGGACTACAGAAAGGGTCACCCCGGAGAACAAGGAGTTCCTGAGAAAACTCCTTGGTAAGATAAAGTTCACGGTAGACGGACTCAGATTCCTCCTAATCCACGGGAGCCCAAGGAGGATCAATGAGTACCTCTACGAGGACAGGCCCGAGGCCAGCCTGATGAGAATTCTTGATCCACTGGACATTGATGTAATGGTCTGCGGACATACTCACAAGCAGTATCATATAATGGTCGCTGGAATCCACATCATCAACGATGGAAGCGTCGGTAAACCCAAGGATGGCGACCCGAGGGCATGTTACGCGATATTAGACACCGATGATGAGCTGTCCGTGGAGTTCAGGAGAGTCGAATACCCAATAGAACTGGTGGCTGAACGAATAATCGACGCGGGTTTACCCAGGGCGTTCGCCAATATGCTCAGGACTGGCGGCAAGTAACCGGTTTATATCCAACCGTTCAACTCCCTCCCCGTATGTACGATATAAAGGACCTCGTAGAGTGCTCAGAAGACGTAGTTGAGTACATCGAGGCAAGCAAGGAAAACGCGCCCAAATTCATGGAGCAGTACGAGGCATACAAGCTTGAGTGGGAGGCAGCTACCAAAATCAAGTGCCACGCCGACAAGTACACGGTGTTTGCATTCAGCGCGGAATGGTGCCCCGATTGTTACAGGAATATCCCCATCCTTGCTCAGATTCAGGAGAGGACTGGGTTGAAGACCCGTGTCTTCGGTCACCTGAAGAGGGACGCCAAGAACCCAAACAACCTGTGGGCATGTCCACCAAGCCCTGTGCAGGTTAACGAGTTCAAGGTAGTCAAGATACCCCACATGTTTATCGTGAACAAAGAGGGAGAGGTCGAGGGGGAAATAATCGAGAACCCTCCTGAGGGCAAGCTCCTGGAAAGGGCGATCCTTGAGATCCTCGAATCCTAGACTTTTTTATACCAACCACCCTATTCCTGAAACATGATCCAGCTTAGCCCAGGCACCGTCCTGTACGTTTTCACCGCCAAGGACGGCAGGGAGGTTATCCTCAGAACCCCCAAGTGGGAGGACCTAGATGACGCCCTTGAGTTCATCAACAGCCTCGTCGAGGAGGATGCTATGATCCTCATGAACACCAAAAAGACCAGGGAGCAAGAGATTGACTGGCTCGCGGATAACTTGAAAAAACTTGAGAAGGGAAAGATTATCATGATCGCCGCCGAGGTCGATGGGCGAATGGTTGGAATCGTTGAAGTCAGACCTCACTTTGGAAAGATGAGCCACGTTGGAAGCCTCGGGATCTCAATCAAGAAGGAGTACCGAGACATTGGCATCGGTTTTGACCTCATGAAGGAGGCTGAGAAACACGCCATCCACATGAGGCTCAAAACCATGCAACTAGAAGTTTTCGAAAAGAATGAGCGAGCCATCCATGTCTATGAGAAAATGGGCTACAAAATAACAGGAAAGATTCCCGAAGGCGTCCTTCAAAACGAAGAGTATATGGACGTCTTGATCATGACGAGAAAACTCCCCTCATCGTAATCAGGACGGTTTCAGATACCTTATTAAATAAACTAATACTTTGTAGATTGGAGATAGGGATGAGTGTGTATCACTTGGACTGGACGGGTTCCTCCTAAGCGAGGAAACTGATTTTTGTAAACCCCCTAGCTCGTACGCCGGCACTGTAAACCGTTATAGTGCTGTCCATACAAGAGGCGAACAACAATGACAGATAAACCAAAACAGGAAATGGTAGTGACTCCCTGGGAGGTCAAGGGTGACATCGACTACGACAAGCTCATAGTGCAGTTTGGGGTATCGAGTATGACACCTGAGATCGAGGACAAGATTGCAGAGCACGCCGGATACAAGCACCTCCAGCTGAGGAGAGGCGTATACCTGAGCCACAGGGACACGGGGTGGTGGATCAAGGAGTACGAGAAGGGAAACAAGGTAGGGCTCTACACGGGCAGGGGGCCCTCGGGAAACGTACACCTGGGCCACCTGGTTCCATGGTTCTTCTGTGCATACCTCCAGAAGGCGTTCGATGCCGACATGTACTTCCAGATGACGGATGATGAAAAATTCCTCCACAGGAGCGACTTGACGCTTGAACAGGCAGTGGGATTCACCTACGAGAACGCGCTGGATGTAATCGCCTGTGGGCTGGACCCGAAGAAGACGCATATCTTCAGCGACACGGAGGACATCGGGCACCTGTACAAGATCGCGCTGAGGGTCGCCAAGAGGATCACGTTCAGCACGGCGAAGGCTGTTTTCGGCCTGAATGACAGCGATAACATAGGTAAGATCTGGTATCCGGCCATGCAGGCCATGACCTGCTTCCTCGAATCTGACAGGGAGGGAAGGAACATCCCGTGCCTGATTCCGGCGGCCATCGACCAGGACCCATACTGGAGGGTAACAAGGGACATCGCCCAGAAACTCGGGTACTACAAGCCTGCCCAGATACACGCAAAGTTCCTGCCGGGGCTTGCGGAGGGCGGAAAGATGAGCGCGAGCCAGCCGGAGACAGCTATATTCACCACTGACCTGCCCAAGGTGGCGGGAAAGAAGGTCATGAGGGCTTTCACGGGGGGTAGGGACACCGTCGAGGAGCAGCGCAAGCTGGGCGGCAGGCCCGAGATATGCAACGTCTACGCTTACTTCTACTTCCTATTCGAGGACGACGACGTGGCACTGGTGGAGAGGGAGACGTCCTGCAAGAACGGTGAGATTCTCTGCGGTCATTGCAAGAACGAGCTGTCCAAGAGGGTTGAAGCGTTCCTAACTGACTTCCAGGAGAAACGGGAGGCGGCTAGAGAGGTTCTCGACGAGTTCCTCATCAAGCCCGTGGAGTGAGGTGTATCAGGTTATTGTGGCCAATAAAGCAGTCCTCACCCCATGGGAAGTCTCGGGCAAGATAGACTACCATCACCTCATCGAGAAGTTCGGCACAAAAACGCTCAACCAGAGTGACCTAGATCGAATGAGGGATCACTCAGGGCGGCTTCATTTCATGCTACGCAGGGGAGTTTTCTACTCGCACCGTGACCTGGACAAGGTCCTTGACCATCATGACAGGGGCGGCAAGTTCGCGTTGTACACGGGCAGGGGGCCCTCGGGGCCCGTTCACCTTGGACACCTCGTCCCATGGATGTTCACGAAGCACCTTCAGGACACTTACGGCAGTAAGCTGCTGTTCCAGTTCACGGACGACGAGAAGATGCTCCTCAGGGAGGATTTTGATGAGACGATTACCAACCACTGGGTACACGAGAACGCGTTGGACCTGATGGCGCTTGGTTTTGACCCTGACAACACTGAGTTCATCGTGAACATGAGGCACACCTCAAAGTTGTTCCCCATCGCCCTCAAGGTGGCCAAGAAGATCACAGGGTCTACGCTGCGGGCTGTCTTCGGGTTCAACGACCAGTCAAACCTCGGGATGATGTTCTTCCCGTCGATGCAGGCGGCGCCTTGCTTCCTTGAATCGGAGAGGGCGGGCGAACCGGTTCCCTGCCTGGTACCCGCGGGGATCGACCAGGACCCATACTGGAGACTGACGAGGGATATAGCTAGGAAGCTTGGATACCCAAAGCCCGCCCAGATTCACGGGAGGATGCTGCCAGGGCTCACGGGGAACGCCAAGATGTCATCAAGCCAACCGGAGACGGCTATTTACATGACTGATGTGCCGGAGCTCGTGGAGAAGAAGATAGAGTATGCCAATGTTCCCGAGGATAGAGTGAACTGTCCACTCTTCCAGTCCCATTACTTCCTGCTGACCGAGTCAGACGAGGAGGTTGAGTGGCTCCGCGAGGAGTGTGTTGCGAACCGCAAGTCATGTCAGGAGTGTAAGATGGAGCTATCGGAGGATGTCAACCGGTTCCTCAAGGCCCACAGGAGGCGCAAGAGGCTCATCAGGAAGAGCGTGGAGAGGATGCTAGAATAAGACATTTCCATACCCTCGCCATATTCTATCCATGAGCATCGTCCGCAGGCTAGATTCAATTGAAGAGGCAGTGCATCCATTCCTGAAAAACGTAGGGATGAGGACCCTGTACTCAAAGAGGGAAGATAAAGGGGAGATCACTTGCTTTGTTGTCAGGTGTAAAGTGGGGTCCGAGATAGAGGAGCATATCCACGAAAAAGAGGCAGACATCATCTACGTCCTCAAGGGCAAGGCGACTATGTGGATAGAAGATAGGGGAGATTTTTCCCTTGAGCCCGGTATGTTCGTAGTTGTCCCAAAGGGACTGAGACATAGAACATACGAAGTAGAGAAGGAGCTCCTCATCTACGATGTGTTCACGCCCCCGATGTTCTAGACTATTTAGCGGTCCAGCCGCCGTCAACGACGAGGCTTGCCCCGGTCATGAAGCTGCTGTCGTCGCTTGCGAGGAACAATACGGCTCTGGCCTGCTCTATGGGCTCGGCCATCCTGTGCAATGGAACCCCCTCTTCAAGGTAGTTGCGCCGCTCCTCTGGGTTGGGGTGGTCAGCTATGCCTTTGAGCGCAAGCGGCGTTGCTGTGATGCCAGGGCAGATCGCGTTTACCCTGATACCCGTCGATGCGAGGTCTAGGGCGAGACCTTTTGTCATCTGGACGACTCCGCCCTTGGCCGCGCCGTACGCGAGGAGGTTTTTCGCCCCAACAAGACCTATTTCAGAAGCGTTGTTGACGATGTTGCCGTGTCCCTGCTTCTTCATTATGGGCACGACGGCCTTTGAGCCAAGGAAAACTGATTTCAGGTTCACGTCAATGACCCGGTCCCACTCCTCCTCCGTAGTTTCCAGGCTCTTGTGGATGCTTATTCCGGCATTGTTGAAGAGGACATCAATCCTGCCGTACTCCTTCATCGTCTCCGCCACGATCCGTTCCCACAAACTCCAGGACGAGACATCCCCGTGGATGAAAATTGCTTTTCCGCCCTTCTCGTTTATCTCGTCGGCGGCCTTTCGTCCCCTCGGCTCGTCGATGTCGTTGATGACAAGTTTTGCTCCCTCCTCGTTGAAGAGATGGGCGGTGGTGTACCCGATTCCCCTTCCGCCACCGGTGATGATGACGACTTTTCCGTCAAGCCTTCCCATAACAATCGAGAATAGGTAGGTTATTACGGTTAAATCTCTTCTCCGGAAGACTCGTCCGTTTTTCTTAGCCATATAACACAGGACAGTGTTCCAATGGCGACCAGAACATACGAGGCATAGTTCCAGGAATCACGGTAGAAAGTTGTCTTCACGGTCCCCGTTACCCTGTTTGGGTTCTTGAACTCAACAAAAATGGTCTCCGTGGGGTAGACGTTGAATTTACCCGAGCCGTCATCGGTGAAGATTGTCTGAGATTCCCCGTTTGTGGTATATGTTATCTGGATTAGCCCCGTTGTGTTCACCTTCACTATGATGTGATGTGGATAGGGGTCTTGCTCGGGGGCAGAGTAGTTGAGGAGTGTAATCTCATCGAGGGAGGGGGTAACTTGGATGGTCTCTATTTCGTAGTTTAAGTAGAAGACGAGCGCCCCAAGCAGGACCAGCACGACGCTAATGTATAGATATCGCTGCCTCACATTTCCTCAGGAATCCAACGGGTCCAAGGATTATAACGTGGACGTTTTTAGAAACATTAATGCCTGATATCAGGCTTCAGATTTACTGTATATTATGACGCTTACAAAAGAGTACGGAAAACTCCTTGATATGACCAAAGAACTCGCGGTGGTGGGCAGCGCGGGCGCTATTCTCCAGTGGGACATGGAGACCAAGATGCCGCCGAGGGGCGTCGGTTTGAAGAGCGAGCAGCTTGCCTGGATTCAGAAGATAGCGCACCAGCTGCTAACCAGGCCAAAATCAGGCAGTTTAATTGAGTCCCTCCAGAAGCACAAGGAATATGATAGTCTTGACAACGTCCAGAAGAGGAACGTGTATCTCGCCAGAAAAGCCTTTGACGAGGCTACCAAGCTTCCCGAGGACTTGGTCGTCGAGATAGCCAAACAGCAGACAATAGGTGTCAACGTCTGGAAAAAGGCCAAGGCGACTAAGAACTGGAAGCTGTTCATGCCTGAGCTGGCAAAGATCAAGGCGCTAAAGGAGAAGGAGGCAAGCCTGTTGATGGAGATCAAGGGCGCCAAGGAGCCTTACGATGCTATGATCGACGGTTTTGAGCCAAAGATGACCGCGGCTAACATCACCCGCATCTTCGACGAGATGAAAAAGGGGCTCATCAAAGGGATGAAGAAGGTCATGGACCAGGACCAGCCGAACCCCGATTTCCTTGAGAGGCCGGTTCCCGAGGACGTTCAGGTCAAGATAGGGGAGGAC
This sequence comes from uncultured Candidatus Bathyarchaeia archaeon, assembly GCA_964383685.1. Lineage (GTDB taxonomy): Archaea > Thermoproteota > Bathyarchaeia > TCS64 > TCS64 > RBG-16-57-9. The sequence continues at coordinate 12,650 of CAYLJH010000001.1, forward strand.
ATGGCGGAGTTCATGCTCTACGACATCAAATCAGAGATGGCGGGCGGCAGGATAGATACCACAGAACACCCCTTCACCACAGGTTACTACACCGACGTCAGGATAACGACCAACTATCACGAGAACCGTTTCATCAGCAGCATATACAGCATCCTCCACGAGGGAGGCCACGCACTGTACGAGCAGGGGCTGCCAATGGAGTGGATGTACACATCAGCGGGCATGAGCACCAGCTACGGCGTCCACGAGTCCATGAGCAGGTTCATCGAGAACATGGTGGGCAGGAGCCCCGAGTTCTGGGGATACTACATGCCCAGGCTCAGGGAGTTGACCGGTGACACGTTCAAGGACGTATCCGAGGAGCAGATGCTCAAGGCCGCCAACTATGTCACACCGAGCAAGATCAGGATAGAGGCAGACGAGGTGACATACGGGATGCACATAATCATCCGCTTCGAGATCGAAAGGGATCTGTTCAATGGGGGTCTGGAGGTATCTGAGCTCCCGCAGGTCTGGAACCAGAAATACGAGGACTACCTGGGCGTCGAGATCAACGACGACAGCGAGGGTGTCATGCAGGACACCCACTGGGCCGCGGGCCTGTTCGGGTACTTCCCAAGCTACGCGCTGGGCAACATCTACGACGGCGTCTGGCTGACAAAGCTGGAGAGGGACCTGCCCGAGTGGAAACACCACATCGCCAACGGCAGCTTCAAGGAGACAAAGGAGTGGCTCAGGGAGAACGTGTACAGGTACGGCAACCTCTACGACCCCGAGGACTTGGTTGAGCACGTCACAGGATCGAAGCTGGTTGTGAAGCCGTTCATAAACTATCTGGAGAAAAAGTTCCAGGCCATCTACGGGTACTAGCCCTCTCTTTTTACAAGTATCCCGCTCTGGGTGTACGAGTTGAGGTAGCTCAGCACGGTCTCCACCTCATCGTCGGTGCAGCCGACGAGGATCTTTATCTCTGTATCGGATTTCAGCAGGTCGATTGTGATTATTACCCCGACCACCGCTTTATGATCCATGCTCCCGCGCCAGACATCGATGCCTGAGCCGTCTCCTCCACTCGTTCCGTCGAGGTAACCGTAATCCAGCGGGTATATCGACTCGGGGAACCTTGGATGCGATGATCCCTCTGGCCTGTCGATTACGATCCTGTGCTTTCCGACCAGCTCGTCCAACGCCTCCCAGAAGCCCATGGTGTTCACAGTCTCATTGATATCTCACCTTTACATCATTTTCTCATCATGAGCCTCCCAGATGAGCTTCGCGCCCTGTACACCAAGCAGAAGTACGGGCTCGTGGGCAGCCACAGCGCGGTGAAGACCTGCCACTGGCAGAGCAGGAGCCTGAACACAAGGGGGAAGGAGAACTGCTACAAGAACAGGTTCTACGGGATACCCACCCACCGGTGCCTGCAGATGACGCCCGGCGTGGGGCACTGCACCCAGAGCTGCCTGTTCTGCTGGAGGGCGACGCCTGAGACCCTCGGGGTGGGCTGGGAGCAGACGCAGCCAATTGAATCTCCGGAGGACCCTGAGAGTATTATCGACGGCTGCATCGAGGTGCACCGGAAGCAGATGTCGGGGTTCGGAGGTAACCCAAACGTGGACAGGGAGATGTGGAAGGAGGCGTGTGACCCGATTCATGCGGCAATCAGCCTTGAGGGGGAACCAACCCTTTACCCTCGGATCGGGGAGATGGTGGCTGCCTACAAGTCGAGGGGCTTCAAGTCGGTGTTCATCGTGACAAACGGGACAAAACCCGAGGTTCTCTCAGAGCTGGGCACTGAGCCGACCCAGCTGTACATCAGCCTCTGCGCACCGGACAGGGAGACCTATGAGAGGACGTGCCGGCCCATGATCCCCAACGCGTGGGAGAAGTTGATGGAGACCCTTGAGCTGCTTAACAGCTTCAGCTGCCCCACAGTCCTGAGGCACACACTTGTCCCGAAGCTGAACATGCATAACGCCGAGGGGTACGGCAAGCTGGCGGAGCTGAGTAACGCGACGTATATGGAGCCCAAGGGGGCCATGAGCGTGGGCGGGGCCAGGGCGCGTTTCAGCTACAAGGAGATGGCGTGGTTCCACGAGATCCAGGGGTTCGCCGCTGATATAGCGGAGGCGTCCAGCTACGGCGTCATAGACGAGCACGAGCCCAGCAACATCGTGCTCCTGAGCCGCCTTGACAGGGCAGTCAAGCTATACTAAGCATTATTAACGTCGGCTCGTGTATGGGTTCAACATGATCGATAAAATTGGCGTAAAGACCACGATTGATGAGCTGGTGGCCTTCAAGGTCCTTCCTCCGGGTGCGGACGACGTTATTGAGGCGGCAAAGTTCAGCGGCGAGGTCTACAAGGCGGGTGCAACGCCCCACGACCCTACCATGGTCCTCTACTACGACCCCAAGGGTTCAGAGGGCTGCAGGAAGGAGGTCATGATCCCCATTGAATCGGCGGTCTGCGGACTGGACACGAAGCAGATGCCCGTCCTCAGGGTCGCCTTCCTCGTCTTCAGCGGTACGTATAACCCCATCGAGTTCTATTACGGGAAGCTCAACGAGTACATCGAGAAGAATGGATTGAAGCTGGGCTTCGCGATGTGCAGCATCGAGGCGGTGTACCAGCCCGATGAGTTCAACCTGAGCTACGGTGACCTCATCGACGAGGACAACCCCGAGACTTGGCGCACCGAGATAATGGTCCCCGTGGAGTAAACCCTTTTATCCTCTTCCACATTCTGTTTGTTTCGCTGCGTTCGTGGTATAGTGGTAGAATATTAGCCTTCCAAGCTAATGACCCGGGTTCGAGTCCCGGCGGACGCACCAGTTCTTTAAAACAAACCCTAAAATGGCTTCCCTTGTTCCCGTCACTGGGTATAAGCGAAAAAAATATTTATTGTGATCAGATGAAAGTGTTTCGCCGGGTTCGAGCCCTCGTGGACGCGCCGTTCTTGTATCAAGTAACCTGACATAAGGAGAAAAAAGGTCGGAAAAAGTCCTACTTGGTGGTAAATGGTACCATTTCTCCTACCCAGGGCTTGCCCGGGCCCCGGTATAATCTAGCCATTGAGTTATATCTCGGCGGCTCAGGGTATGGGTATGCGCATCAGGGCAGTTACCTATGACCTCTGGAACACGCTGGTCCATAACCGCAACTACGGCGAGTTTAGGTTGCCCGCGTTGAAGGGGACGCTGGTTGAGCACGGGTACGGCTTTGATGACAGTGTTGTCGAGAATGCCTACATCGGCGGGTTCCGGTACAGCGGTCGGGTCATCAGGGCGGAGGGCCACAGGCACGTCGAGACCGCTGAGATTGTGGGCGAGGTTTTGAGGCTGTTGGGTGTCGAGGACGGGGGCGTCCTTGAAAAAATAGTACCATTTTACGAGGACTCGTTCATGTGTGACCCGCCCAAGCTCAAGGAGGGAGTCTTTGAGGCACTGGAATATACAAAAAAGTACAGGGTCGGCCTCGTGAGCGTCACGGGCGTCAGCCCCGGCAGGCTTGTTAGGCAGGTGATGAAGGAGTACGGCATCCTCAGCTATTTTGAGGCCCTTTCCTTCAGCGACGAGGTGAAGTGGGTCAAGCCCAACGTGAAGCTGTATCAGGCGGCAACAGATGCCCTGGGAATCGCTCCCGAGGATACCGTGCATATCGGTGACAGCATGAAGGGGGATATCGTGGGGGCCATTGATGCAGGCATGAAGGTTATCTGGTTAAAGACCAAGGCGCAGCCGCGCATCGAGGGATACGAGCCTGATGGCGTCATCACTTCTCTACTGGAGCTTCCCGCGGCCCTGCGGTCCTTGGAATAAAAGCACCTACTTGTTTCATGTACTGCCTGTATTCTTCCCCGAATTGTTCAATCAGCATGGCCTCCTCGTAGATTGACACGAAGTAGTAGCCAAGGATCGCGATCCAGGGAACCAGTGTGACGGCGTTTCCCCATATCAGCGTCATCCCCACGATCATCAGCATGTAGCCGAGGTACGAGGGGTGCCGCACGAGGCTGTAAGGAGCATCAGAGATTATCCGGTGATCCCCGGACATGGCCCAGGAGACGGCGTACCGGCCCCGCACCCTGACGCTCCATGCGTGGAGGAGCGCCCCGGAAGCGTAAAAAATGGTACCAAATATTTGGAGGGCGAGTGAAGGCACGAAAAGTGAGCCGATTGTCGTAAAAATGGTACCATATATTCCGAGATACGCGTAAAAGAGGGACTCCGCGAACAAAAATATGGTACCAATTAAAGCAATAGTGAAGGAAGGGCTCATCGGGCTCTCAGATGACTCCCTCCCCGTATCGGTCCCCTTGTGCCTGAGGACGTTCTGGAGGCTCACGCCCCAGAAGACGGCCAACGAGGAGAGTATAACAAGTGAGGGAATCAAAGTTGAGACAGGTTTTGATTCTTCCTCTGGGATAAGAGTGTTTTCGGGCTAGTCCACGTACACCGTGATCCGTGATGGATCAAGGGTAAAGCCCCAGCCCGCTGCGTTGAGCTCATCCATTGACGCCCTCAGCCAGTAACCGAACTCCTTCTCGGCGGTGTTATCAGGGTCCATCGTTGATGTCTCGTCGCCGTTCCCCTCGCTCACGACGCAGAGGATGTTCTTTGAGGCCCAGTAATCAATGGCTACGGGGTCCGTGGAGGCCGCTATGATATTTACCTCTGTGGCGTGGTCGTACGGAGTCTTTGGCCCGTCCTTGGGTATTGCGTTGATGTGTATGGCGTCGATTATGTTGAGCGTAGGTACCCTCGTCTGTGCCATCAATGTGCCCATCCCGCCGTCACCGACGGTCCGGTGAGCCCGGTACCCCAGTCCCGCAGTGAGCTTGTCGCTTGGCACGCCCATGTAGTGCTTGATTGCCCCAGTGACCCCGTAGATCATGTGGGTCTTGAGCACCGGGACGTTGATGACCTTGAGCCTGTCAACGTCATAGTCGTCGATCTCGGGCCGATAGATGCCGTACTTGAAGCTGACCTGCGTCCCGTAGGGCGTCGTGAACTTTGGGTACGATACCATGGTGCCCGTCGTGGAGATGACGGTGGTGTTTACCACGTAGCCGGCCTCGTCATCGCCCTCGGCGAACTCTTGGACCAGGTTTGTTGTGAACTCGTCCCAGAGGGACATGGAGACCTTGTTCACTGTTGCGTACATGTCCACAACGTCCTGGACTGATTGCCCCCTCTGGAGGGCGTTGTTCATTGGCCAGTCGAGGCTCCCGCCCTTACCAGCGCCTCCATACTGGGCCTGGCCGTTGTCGGCAACGATGATCTCGCCCTTCCAGCCGTCGGGGTGATCCAGGATGACCCGGATGATGCTGGCCACCAGATCGGTGTTAGTGCCGCCGCGCTCTCCCCACTGGCAGTTGACCTTGATGAGGACCACGTCATTGGTACCAATGAACCCCTCGGGGCCTTGCGCGATCATCTCCTTGCTTGAAAGGTAAAACGGCTGACCTTTGTCCGCCATGAGGTCGATGAGCCGGTCAACCCCGTTATCGGCCCCGTTGGTGCCCGTGACAGCGAAAATCACTGACGCGTCCTCGGCCGAAGCCCTCATCGGTTCAAGTGCGAGTTTCATTGGTGTCAAATCCTTTTCAGGGTCATCACCGCCGCCGAGGTAAATATACCCAATGGATACCACCAGGAGGAGCATTAACAGAGGTTTCCAGTCGTCCCTGAGCCGCGATCCCCGGTCCGTTACAGCAAGGATCGGGGCGAGGTACGTCACAAGCCAAAGGTTCGCGTTCAACGCGGCCGCCTGCTGGCACGGGTAGACCGCCCGACTTGGCTTTGTGCCGGTCCTGACCGTCAGCCAGACGAGGCACGTGAGGCCGAACATGAAGAAGTTGTCCCTGAACCCGTACAGCGCACGCCTCGGAAGCCCCATGATAGGGACTCGGGTAGAGCGGTTTATCTGGTTTTCTAGGCCTGGATGCTCTTGATTCCCTCTGTGACCATGATGTAGAGCGCCCCCAGGTTGCATGCCAGGCCGACGCTCCCCGCGATAATCGACAGTTCACTCGCTGTCTCGACGTTCATCAGCCTGAGAACCACTTTTGCGAGCTCGTGTGACTGGATTACACCGCCCACTGTCGCTACGCCCATAGGCATCGCAAGGGTGCCCACGAGATCCCCGTTCTCGGCCTTGCTCCACTTGGTGAGCGGCTTGTACGTCCCGGTAATTGAGGCGTAGCTGTGAGCTCCCGCCTCCACGGCCCTGGTGTCGTTGCTGGTCGCCAGGAGCACGCCTATGACGCCGTTCATGACGCCCTTGTTGCTCGTTGACGCCCTGTACGGGTCAGCCCATGCAAAGGCATCCGCGGATATGATGTCATCAACCACACCAGCCCCCAGGGTTTCTGCTGGAACGCGGGCGGTTACCGTTACTACCCTCCGTGTTGCCAGGTTAGATAGTATCCTCAGGAGGGTTCGTCCACCGGTGATCCTTGCGATGGTAGGGGCTAACAGCTCGCACATGGAGTCAATCAAGTTCGCCCCCATGGAGTCCCGTACGTCCGCGAATATCTCGACGATGAGCATCATGCCGACGGCTGTGTCCAGCCTCTTGACTTGGATGTCCACGGCTTTCCTTGTCCTTGAAAGCGTATTTGCGTCAACGAGGAGTGCCTCCTTCTCGGCGAGGACGGCTTTCTCCGCTGCGTCCATGTCCGGGACTTCCAGCACCTGTATCTGCCCGATCATGATGTTTCCTGATGTGGAGGCCGTGAACCCCTCGGGAACCAGCCCCGCGCCGATGCTGGCCTGCATGATAACGCTCCTCTCCTCTGTGGCTATTGGTACCAATGCGGTTTTCCCGTTGATGATAAAGTTCTCAGCGACTCCGATGGGCATCTTGGTGATTCCGATGACGTTCTCGCGCATCTGGTCCGCGGTGTCCATGTCTATCCCGCCGGTGAGTGTGAATAGGTCAAGCTCCTCGTCTGAGAGTAGCTTCAGGAGTTCGGTTCGCTCGTCGCTCAAGTGGCTTCGCATGGACTACGCGGGAGGTCAGGGATAAATGTTTCAAAAGAAGAATTTATTTTAGAGAATAGAAAAGGGAAGGTATGGCTCGTAAAGCACTCCCGTTACTCTGCCTTCTGATGTTTTCATCGTTGATACCGTTCGTCTCTGGTAACGCGCCAATGATAGTCAACATGGAGTTTCGAGTCCAAGGGTCGGGGGAGGCGGTTCCCGGCCAGGGGTACAGGGTTTACGGAGAGTTCTGGAACAAGGGGCACCTCAGTAAGACTGAGGTTGTCGTAGAGGTCACACTGAAAGATGACCAAGGTGCCGTTCTTGACGTATTGACTACCATGGTCCGGCCCACGATCATTGACTCAAATGCTAAGGCGGGGTTCCTCATCAAGAGCCCTACAACCGCATCTGTTGCCGAGGTAAAGTTCAGGGTCGTGAGTTACACGAAAACGAGGAACACCAATTTCCTCTACTTGGAGTTGTCTGATATAATGCCGCGCGATACAGGGTTCACTGCTGTACTCTCAAACACCCACGAAAACATCTACGTGTCTGAGGCGGAGGTGGTCGCATCTTTCTATGACGCTGATGGTAACGTCATTGATATCCAGAGCTACGGCGCAAATGATTACAGTCAATTTGATGCGGGAACCCGCCAAGCCTTTTTAATTGAAACAAGCAGTGAGTTTGATTCCTACAAGCTGCTCGTGCAGTGCAACAGGGCATCAAGGGTGCCATACGTTAGGATGGAGGTGGAACGCGAGGGTGCTTTCAGCTCAGAGGTGGAAGAACCCATTATACTCATCCTGAAAGACGACCCCCATAGAAGCATCGAGTACATGGACGTGATCATAACCGACCCCAACGGCGACTCAGCTACCCAGCAGTTCTATCTTGGTGGGCTGGGAGACTATAGGTACGGTTTAACACCGGTCATTGCTGGAACCTGGAAAGTTACCGGTGTAATGGAGCCGTATCTTGTAAACAACAGCCTTGTCCTAGTTGAAGACGGGGAGTTTGATACCGGATTCCTTGTCTGGGACCCGGACGCAGACAAGGGGAGTTCAGCAGAGACGCCTGATACGGACGACGCCTCGCAGGAGAACGATACAACTATCGTTGATGAGATAGACGAGGCCGCGTCTTCAGCGTTGGAGCTTTTGGATAAACTTCCCGATAGCATGCAAGAAGGCATCCCAGGGTTCCCGTGGGCCTCTGTTATTGTTGCCCTTGTGGTTATTTTCATCCTCTTACCGAGGAAAAACTAGTTTTAAAGCGCATCAAATATAATCCGCCCAGTCTTTACAAAGAAGACCAATTTGATCAGCAAGGCAGGGATACCCATTATCGACGCTCACGCCCACTACTTCACAGCCAACACCATGAAGAACTGGCTGAAGAGGGGCAGGACCGTCACGAGCTTCACGTCCAGAACCGCGACACGCACGGACATGACGAGCATCGAGCTCCCGGACGAGACCTGGGACACCGGCCAGAAATGGGTTGACGAGCTGGACAAGTACGGGATCGAGACAATGGGCGTCATGGTGGGTATCGAGGCATACGACGAGTTCCTGGAAACAATGAACCGGTTCCCAGGGCGGTTCATCGGGTACGCCAACATAAACCCCAAGGAAGAGGACGCGGCAGCCAAGGTAAAACGGGCGGCCAAGGACGGTTTCAAGGGAATTAAGCTTTACCCATCCAGCTGGACAGGTCTCAAGGTCTACGACGAGCCATGCTACCCGGTCTACGACGCCTGCCTGGCCAACGATATGCTGGTCTTCCTCCACTTCGGCATCACCATTGGTGGTCAAGCGGATCTCCGCAACGGCAACCCCATTGACATTCAGGTGCCAAGCAAGGACTACCCCGACCTCAACTTCATCATCGCCCACTTCGGGGCAGGCTGGTTCAGGGAGCTGCTGCTGATGCAGTACCAGGCAGACAACGTGTACGGCGACAGCAGCGGCAGCAACAGCTGGATGAAGTACCTGCCATACGACATCGACCTGAAGCAGATATTCAGAAAGATTATCACCACGGGCGGCAGCCACAAGGTACTGTTCGGCACGGACAGCACGTTCTTCCCGAGGGGCTGGAGGATCAACATCCTTGAAGCCCAGATGCAGGCGTGCAACGAGCTCAAGTCGGACGGAATCATCAACGACGATGACATCTACAAGATGTTCTACGGGAACATCAAAGAGATGGCCCGCCTCTAAAACATATATTAAGCCCCCGAGTCGCACCCATGTGTCATGGATGACGCGGAGCGTAGATCGATTCTCAGGGTCCTCTACGTCACTATTTTCCTGACATCAACCGGTCTTGGTACCACAACTTTCCTCCTGCCCGTCTACGCTGAGACCCTCGGGGCAAGCTACACAGACCTGGGTTTGATTGGCGCAGTGGGCAACATTGTCTACACAGCCCTCACCCTCGTCAGTGGCTACATGCTGGATCGGTTTGAAAAGGTGAGTCTCTACCTCGTCTTCACTAGCTTGGGGGTGATTACCATGGCGCTGTTCGCCTTTGTATCAACTATCCCCCAGATAATGATAGTCAGGGGGCTCCTGGGGTTGGCCTCAGGGACGTTCTGGGTCGCAGCTAGCACGTTGACGGCACAGATTTCTCCCAGGAAGGAGCTTACACAGTCCCTCGCCAGGTACAACCTGGCCTGGATAAGCGGGTTCACGGTCGGGCCCTACGTCGGTGGGCTTGTATCCTCGGCCTACGGGTACGAGCTCTTCTTCTACAGCCAGGCCGCGCTCATTACCGTCAGCATCGTGCTAGTCTTGACCAAGATGCGGGGCAAGATAAAGCTGCTGAACGTTTCGAGCCATGAGAAAGCCACCCTGAGCGAGCTGCGTCCGCTAACCCTCGCCTACCTCACGTTGATACCGTTCACATTTGTCCTCGGCATCTACATGGCCATAATACCGGGGCACATGAAGGTGGTGGGGCTGTCGGCGTCCATTATCGGCCTGCTTCTAACGGTCACAAATGGGACCCGAGGGCTGGTGTTTCTCAATATCCAGCGACTAGTCAGGTGGGGTACATGGAAATCAATGTTCACGGCCTCCCTTTTCATGGCCACGTCAATGTTCCTCGTCAGAACCGGTAGCAACGCTTTGACCTTCGGTGTGCCCCTGTTATTCTATGGCATTGGTTCAGGGATCATGACTCCCGTCGCCATGGATTTCATCAGCAAGCGAACTCCGAAAAGGCTTCTGGGTACAGCCATGGGTGTCCATGAGGCCATATACGGTATAGGGATGTGCTTCGGGCCGTTGATTGGGGGAGCAATAGCTGACACCTACTCGGCTTTCACGCTCTACACGATCCTGGTGGGCGTTGCGCTTCTCATCATGCCCTTCGCGTACCTCATGACACGTGAGCCCAAGCCTTAAACCTGAAACAGGTATCAGGTTCCCTGTGCCGAGGAAAAGGAGAAGTCGGCGGGGCTACCCGGTTGCGGTTCTGATTGGGCTTGAGAACAAACGCTCCATTTTCTGGAACGTTTTCAGTAACTCGGTCAAATCTGGCGTCGTCAAGAAATGGGTTGACAACGAGTATAACTTCTTCGAGAGCATGGTAGATGAGCTCAGGCCGTCCATCAAACAGGGAATCAAGACCGTTTTACTTGCCTCGGATGACAAGAGGAAGTTCGATGGTTTCATGGGCCACATCCAGAAGCACCAAGGATGGATGCTCAAAGGGTATGAGCTGAATAGGGTCTCATTCCAGTACGTCGAGGGCTCGGCGAAGGACGAGGACGACGTGATGGAGCTTGTCAACGCCTCGGGTTTCAGTGACAAGATCAGGGAGGCCGGGGACGGGGACATGAAGCTGGTCATGAGCGTCCTTGAGAAACGGCTGTCATCAAGGGACGGTATCGAGACGTTGATGTTCTCGCTGGATGAGGCAGAGGACGCGGTCTATGGGGGACGCGCTGTTGAGTACATCATCACCTCCCAGAAGTTTCAGGAGCGGCACCGGCGAAGGGTTCAGCGTCTTTTCCAGGTAGCAGAGAACAAGGGAGTCAAGACCAGGATTTTACCGCCCAATTCACCGTACATCGGGCGTGTAGCCCAGTTCGGGGGACTCGTCTGCCTGCTGAGGATAACTTAAAACAATTGACGCTTACCCTCACGGCATGAAGAGGCTAGAGGATTACTCTATCTCAAAGATCCCCCCAGGACCCCGTCTCTGATCCCCAGATAAGCCCAGATGATGAGTTTATCGCGTTCACATACACGGAGGTCAACTACGAGGAGGACAGGTACGACTCCTCCATCTGGCTGAAAAAACCGGGAGAGGTTGGAAAGAAGCTCACCTACGGGAACAGTGATTCATCTCCAAGGTGGAGTCCAGACGGTAAACAGATTGCTTTCCTTTCAAACAGGTCACCGGTTGAGGGGACAAAGGGCAAGCAGCTCTGGTTGATCCCTGTTGGTGGGGGCGAGGCAAGAAGGCTTACGGAGGCCCCGTTGGGTGGCAGGAACCCGTTGTGGAGTTCTGATGGTGACTCGATCTATTTCCACAGCGAGGTTGACGTGGGTGAGAAAGGAGAAGGCAGTGATGTCGTGATAATCAGGCGGCTCCATTACAAGTACGATCCCAGTCGAGGCATCTACGCCGGCCGTAGGATTCACCTGTTCAAGGTAGACCTCGATGGAAAAGTGGAGCAGCTCACTGATGGGGAGTACGATGTCAGGGATTACGCGGTCCACCCCGACGGGAAAAGCGTGGAGTTCATATCAAACATGGACGAGGACGCCGATCTCACCTGGTTCAGGTACATCTACAGCCTGAATCTGGAAACAAAGACGGTTTCTACGCTCTTCAACGGCGAGGATAATCACGTCGGTAACATGTCGCGGCTCGGTTGGAGTCCCGCTGGTTCCCGTCTTGCATTCACTGGTCGGCCAATAGAGTCAATGGAATATGTAAAGTACAGAAATCAAGAACTGTTCACAGTTGATAGAGAAGGTGGGGTCACCGTCCTGACTGCCTCCCTTGACAGGAGGATCGGGGCACCGCCGGTGATCCAGTGGAGCCGTGACTCGAAATGGGTTTACTTCACAAAGCCCGAGGCAGGATCAAGGCACCTTTGCAGGGCTAACATGAAAGGTGTAATCGAGTCCATCACGGCAGGTGAGCTGAACGTCAGCGGTTTCTCGGCTGGTGAGTAGATCAGCGCCCTGACGTACACTGATATGAACCATCCATCTGAACTTTACACTCTCAATGGGGGAAAGTTATCAAGGGAAACGCGGATGTCCTCGTTACCCGAGGGCTTCACCGCTCCCGAGGAGTTCTGGTTCAATGCAGGTGACGGCGTCAGAGTCCAGGGATGGCTAATTCCGCCAAAGGAAACTATTCTAGGGAAACAATACCCGGCTGTCCTCCAGATCCACGGAGGTCCAAGGATACATTTCGGGTACATGTATCAGGGAATACAACACGAGTTCCAGGAGCCTTCAACCCACGGATTTGCAGTCGCTTTCACGAACCCAAGGGGAAGCGTCGGGTACGGAGAGGCGTTCTCGGGAATAATCCAAGGGAACTGGGGTAACAGGGACTACAAGGACCTCATGGAGGCCATGAACCACGTCATCGAGAACTATGATTACGTTGACGGTGAACGCCTCGGGGTCTGCGGTGGGAGCTATACCGGCTTCATGACAAACTGGATCGTTGGACAGACTGACAGGTTCAGGGCAAGCATCGCGATGAGGAGCATCAGTAACTGGATTAGCATGAGCGGCACCAGCTGCGTAGGTTTTGAGCTTGGGTACCCCCAGCACGACCTATCAGGGGGAAAGCCAATGTGGGAGGATTTTGATAACCTGTGGTACAGGAGCCCCCTCAAGTACGTCGGGAACGTGAAGCACCCCCACATGTTTATACATGGAGAGAAGGACCACCGCTGTCCCATGGAGCAGGCCGAGCAGATGTACACGGCACTCAAACAGCTGATGAGAGTAACCGAGTTCATCAGGTTCCCAAATGAAGGCCACGGGGTGTCAAGGGAGGGTAGTCCCTCTCACAGGGTGGAAAGGTTACGCCACATAGTGCGGTGGTTTGACCATCACCTGAACTAGAATCCCCTTTTTTATCTCATTTAATGATAAATCAGGTTTATTTCATGGAGAACCTGACAACAATTTATCATCAACTCGTGAAAATATCCCTATTTTTTTCTCACCAAATGAGAGCTACTCTCTATTAAAATAAATTATGAATTATGTTATTAATATATAATGAGAATATCATGAAAAAAATGGGGCGGCTGGAAAAAAAAGAAACTCTCAACAAGTGAAAACGTTTCGGGGTAGAGAAAAGGTTGAGGGTGCCCAAAAATCAGGCGTCTGCCATGAATTTCTGGACTTCTTCAAGGAACGTGCTGGGCTTGTATGTGTTGATCATGGTAATCCCCAGCTTCCTCAACTCGGCTATGCTCCTCTGTGTATAGGGCCTGAATATACTCTTGTGGGCCAGAGGTGATATGCAGGCACAGACACGGACCCCCATATCAGTCATCCTCTGGAGAATCCTATAATTCTCGCTGTCCTGCTCTGTCTCCTCCCCCGGCTGGGTGAGCACGAAGTCGCTGAAGATGAAGACCATCCTGTCTCCCCTTTCATTGATCTCAGTAATCTGGTCGTATCCCCACTCCAGGCTCTTTCCTGGAAGGGTTCCGCCCCACGTTATGGATGTTCGACCTTGGCTGTACCGCTTCTCCATCTCAGTGGTTGTGAGGAACATCATAGACACAAGGTCCTCCAGTATGGGGTTCACGTTGACCTCGTCGTAGAAATCCTTCACGATGTGCGTGTTTGACTCGTAAAAGCACAGGCCGTACTTTTCCCTCCTGAGGCCCCAGAGCAGCGGCACCATGCTCATGATGCTGTAGCTGATGCTGTTGATGCCCTCCAGGTCGTAGAACATTGTGTTGCTGATATCAAGGATGAACACGATATGGCGCTTCTGCTTCTGGCGCTGCCTCATCAAGAAATCGTCCCACCTTATATCACTGATCTCCCTGCCGAGGTCCAATATGTTTTCCAGGCTCCGCTCCTCGTCTATGAGGTCGGTGTCCTCCCCAGGCTGGTAGGGAACCAGGTTCCTGCTCTTGTGGAAGTCCTCTTTCCTCTCGAACTCTCGGCCCAGTTTCAGCAGCTTCTCCTTCAGTAGTTCCATGAGTACCTTGCGGGCCTCCTTCTTTCGGAGTTCCTTGATGTACTTGATTCCCGTCTTGATTATCTCGTCCTCGCCTGGACCGACGCCGATATCCGGCTTGTTCTCAAAGCTTGAGAACTGGTCTGGGGCAGACTCGTTTGCGGCCATCCCCAGCTCGTTCTCAAGACCCTTGGCATAGGGCGTGACCTCGATCTGGTCATCAACGGCCTTCTGGAGGAGACTCATAAAGTCCTCTCCATCAAGGCTGGGGTCAGGCAACTGCTCCTCCTGGTCCATGTTGACAAGGATCTCGGCCGCCATCTTCTCGGCTATCTGCTGGTTCTCGACGCTGCTTGTGATAACCGCAACGTTTACCAGGTCATTAAAAGTGAGGTGTCCCTGCCTCATGAAAGGCGGTAAAAGTAGCTTGCCCATGTTGATGCCTTGTCGGGGGCTGGGCTTGTCCTCGCACTCCCGGTTACGGCGCATACGTGAAATAAACTCAGGGATAAACCAGTGGGCGTATCGGAACGGATAGGTCATATAGACGTTTTCCGACACTACCCTAGCCTCTTTGTGACTATCTCCTCGATTATCATGTTAATGGTCTTGCCTTCCTCACGTACACGCATCTCCTTGCTGAGCACGGCGGGGGCGAAGAACTTGATGGCGGCGTCCTCTCCATCGAACCTCTCGATATACTTGTTCACCAGCTTGGTGAGGAAGATACCTGAACGCGGAGATGCCGGGATCTCAAGGCTGGCCGTGTTCCTGGTAGCGTTGACTATATCATAGATCTTGTTGAGGGCGCTCTCTGGCAGCGAGAAGGCCGGGGTGTTCTCCTTGATGATGGCCATCTCCGTCTCCTTGTCCGGGTAGTCAAGCCTGATCCAGCTGCCCATCCTGTCCACCAGCACCTTGCTTAGCCTGTAAGTCCCCGCCGTCTCGATTGGGTTCTGTGTTGAGACGAAGGCAAAGTTCTCGTGGGCCTTCACCATCCCGATGGGGAAAAGGTGGTAGTGGCGCTCCTCAAGGGGCGCGATGAGGCTGTTCTGACAGAACTCGGTGGCCCTGTTGAGCTCCTGGGCTACAAACAGGCCGCCCTCGACCATGGCCCTGATCAGCGGACCCGGCTCGAAGCTGCTGATGTTCCTGCCGTTGCGTACTACAAGGGCGGGGTCAAAGCTTCCGATTAGCCTGCTAGGTGTAACGTTCTCGTCGAAGAATACCTCATGGAAGCTCCTGCCCGTGTCTTCAGCGACTTTACGGGCGAGGAGGCTCTTGCCGACCCCCGGTGGGCCCACGAGGCATGGTGTGATTCCAGTATCAAGGCTGTCTTTGAGAAGATCGTAGGCCGTCCGGTACTGTCCCCTGAGGATGACCTTGTGCTCGATTTTGATGTTCTCTACGATGCTCTTCTCAAGCATCTTGCGGAAGCCCTGTTCTTTTTCCGCCAACATTTCTAATTCCAGTGGTTTACTGCACAGTACGATTTAAGCCTTGTACAAACTAATGTTGTAATATCACGCCTAGAGGCGACAAAAACCCCGTGTTTGAACCAAGTTTTTACGGCAATTCCCCGGCAAAAGGAAAATCTTGTATATATTTACCATCACATTAACCCCACTGAGGGATTAAATGGCTCAACTTTTAGAGGATGTAAGGATACTCGACCTGACCCACGTATGGTACGGACCATGGTGCACACTGATGCTCGCCGAGATGGGAGCTGACGTAATCAAGATAGAGCCACCATGGGGCAGCCTTGGAAGGCTCAGCCAGAGGGGGCCAATGTACGGGGGGGCCAGCCCCACGTTCCACCACCTGAACCTCAACAAGAAGGATCTCTCCATCAACATGAAGGACCCGAAGGGGAAGAAGATATTCCAACAGCTCGTTGAGAAAAGCGATATAGTTGTCACAAACTTCGTCCCAGGCACCATGGAGCGACTGGGGGTCGGTTACGAGGGCCTCAAAAAGATCAAGCCCGACATCATCTATGCCGCTCTGAGCGGCTTCGGGGAGACCGGGCCGTACAACAAGCGCCCCAGCTACGCCATGATAGCAGAGTCAATCGCGGGGTTCACCCGGCAGCAGGGAGACAACGTTGACCCCGAGGGTCCACCGTACACCATGACCGGGGCCTTCGGCGACCTGGCACCGGGTACGATGGCGGCGATGGCAATCCTAGCGGCGCTACGGTACCGGGACAAGACCGGTATAGGCCAGAAGATTGACGTGGCCCAGCTTGACACCATGTTCGCATACAACGTCAACACCACCACGTACTTCGTCAGCGGCAAGGACGAGGCCACAAGGAGGGCCGAACAGGACGAGTTCAGGAAGAACATCATCAACATCGGAGGCATCCACCCCGTCAAGGACGGACACATCTTCCTCATGGGCTTCAGGGCAAAGGGGATGGACAGGCTCAAGGAGGCCCTGGGCGTTGACGAGGTGACAAAGGAGATGATCCTAGACCTCATCAAGGACATGACCCGGCTAGAGGCATCGGACTACTTCGCTGACATCGGCCTCCCGTGCTCCATGATCAACTACGCCAGCGAGTCCACCTCTGACCCCCACCTGCTGGCGAGGGACATGATCATCGATATGAACCACCCGTTGCTGGGCGACTACAAGGCAGTGAACTTCCCCATAAAATTCAGCGAGACGCCGGGAAAGGTCCACAGCCCCGCACCGTTGCTTGGCCAGCACAACGAGTTGCTTCTGAAGGAGTACCTGGGCTACACTGACGAGGAAATCAAGGAACTCTACAAGGAAGGCGTCCTCAGCCAGAGGCTGACCTGATCCCCTTTCCCCCTGAGCAACGTATCTTTCCCGGATAAAGGACGTTCGCCCGTTTGTCAAATATTCTATGAGTATCTTGAACGTCTTTCCATCTCGCACTATATACTATTTACATTCAATAAAACCCATAAAGACAACCTTAAATGCCAGCGAGGGAGGGTTTCTTTGAAATCGTTACTCTTAGGACCTACGAGGGTAGACTAACGATTAACATAGAGGGAAAACTTTGATTGAAATAAGGTTTCACGGCAGAGGCGGCCAAGGAGCTGTAACGGCTTCAAGGATCATCGCCATAGCTGCTTATGAAGAAGGCAAGTATTCCCAGGCAATCCCAATGTACGGCACTGAGCGCCGTGGAGCGCCACTTACTGCTTTCGTCCGAATCGACGATGTCCGAGTCAGGGAGCGTGAGCTCGTTCACAACCCCGGCATCAGCATCGTTCTCGACCCCCTTCTCGCTAAACAGCAGAGCGTTGTAGACAATCTCTTGCCCGGCGGACTTGTTATTCTGAACTCGACCGACGAGCCCAAGGATGTCAAGCTAGGTGGAGACTTCAAGATCGCCACTGTTGACGCTACGACTATTGCACTTGAAACTCTTGGAAGGCCGATCACAAACACAGCAATCCTGGGCGCGTTCGCCAAGGTGACTGGACTGATCACCGTAGAGTCCATCGAGAAAGCTATCACTAAAAACTTCCCTGGCAGGATCGGCGAGATGAACATCGCCGCTGTCAAGAGGAGCTACGCTGAGGTCAAGGGCCCTGTTCAGGCAACCGTCACTGACGCACCTGAAGAGAAGCTCGACATTCACGTAGGCGGCTACGGTGTACTGAAAGACGTGTCAAGCTGGAGGGTCTTCACCCCCGAGATTGACGTCGACAAGTGCATCAGCTGCAAGGCATGCTGGATCTTCTGCCCAGAGACATCCATAAACTGGGACGAGGAGACAAAGAAGCCAAGCATAAGGTATGCCGCATGCAAGGGCTGCGGAATATGTGCAAACGAGTGTCCAACAGACGCAATCGAAATGGTGAGAGTTGAGGCTTAAAAATGTCATATGAAGTAATGGTAGGAAACAAGGCAGCGGCGGTCGCATGCAGACTTGCACGCGTTCAGGTTGCCAGCGCATTCCCAATCACACCCCAGACGACGATCACGCAGTATCTCAGCGAGATGCACGCAAACGCCGAATGGGACTTTGACTTTGTTAACGTAGAGGGCGAGCTCTCAAGCCAGGTAGTAGTCCAGGGCGCTTCACGTGTAGGTGCAAGAACCTTCACATGCACAAGCGGCCCCGGCCTCCTATACATGCACCACCCCATGCAGGTCACGGGCAGCGGAAGACTCCCAGTCGTTATGGCAGTCGTCCACAGGAGCTACAAGGGCATGCAGCCCGACCACAGTGACCTCATGTCACAGCAGTGGACCGGCTGGAGCCACCTATACGTAGAGGACGCACAGGAGATCCTGGACAGCCTGCTAATGGCTTACAAGATCGCAGAAGACCCAAGGGTTAGGATTCCCGCGGCAGTCGGTTACGACGGATATGTCCTGAGCTACACCGCAGAGCCGGTAGAGATCCCAGACCAGGCACTGGTCGACGAGTGGCTTCCACCAAACAAGGCAATGCCAAGCATCCTCCCAGACGAGGTTGATGTTGAAACATTCAGCCGTGGATGGGGCGGAGGAGACCCACAGGATCGATGGAAGACTCACCACGATGCAATCCTAGGAATCGAGGACATTCTCAAGGACACCATGGACAGCTTCGAGAAGACATTCGGTCGCCGCTACGGCAACGGGATGATCGAGGAGTACAAGATGGAGGACGCAGAGTGCGCCATCATTGCCATGGGCACCATCGCGGGCACATGCAAAGCTGCAGTCGATAAGATGCAGAAAGAGGGCAAGAAAGTCGGACTCATCAAGCTGAGGAGCTTCATCCCATTCCCAGAGAACGATCTCAAGAGATGGGCGAAGACACTAGGCGGAATCGCGGTTGTTGACAGGTCAATCTGTCCAGGCAAGGGCGGCCCCGTCTTCAGCAAGCTGAGGGACGTTTTCTACGATTTGGAAGATAAGCCTAAAATACTACAGTTCCACGCAGGTCTTGGCGGCAAAGAGGTAAGGGTTCACGACTTTGAGGCAATCGGAGACAAGATCCTTGACTACGCCAAGGGCGGAAAAGCAGATAAAGTAACATGGGTGTAAGAGGTAGAAAAAAAATGGCTGAAAGAATAACACGTGCACAGATCCCCATGAGCGAGATGACCATCACACCGGGCAGCGCATGCCAGGGCTGTGGTGCAGCTCTCGCCGCGAGGCTCGCCTTCAAGGCTCTTGGTCCAAACGTTATCAGGCACGGCATACCCTGCTGTCCAGACAGCGTAACCAAGACACCAAGGATAGGAACGGTCTTCGAGGGCGGCGGCGCTCTCCTGACTGGGACGGTTCACGCGCTCAAGGCACTAGGCAGGTCAGACGTCAAGGCGGTCGCTTTCTACGGAGACGGCGGTACCTACGACATCGGCTTCCAGGGCCTATCAGGCGCAGCAGAGAGGAATGAGAACGTCTTCGTCATCACGAAGGACAACGAGGCTTACATGAACACGGGTAACCAGAGGAGTAGCTCTACCCCCAAGTACTCAAGGACCAGCACAACGCCGGTCGGTGAGGCAAGCAGGGGCAAGACTACTCACAAGAAGAACATCCCGTTCATCTTCGCGGCTCACTACATACCGTACCTAGCCACGGCAAGCGTCGGTTATCCAGAGGACTTGATCGCCAAGGTAAACTATGCCAAGGATATCGAGGGCTTCAGGATGCTCATCATTCAGGCTCCTTGTCCAGTCGGTTGGAGATATGACCCCGCAATTACAATGGATATTGCAAGGTCAGGAGTCCAGACGGGCGTATGGCCACTAATGGAGATCGAATACGGCGAGAAGTTCAAACTGAACTACAAACCAAAAGAGCTCAAGCCAGTTAGCGAGTACCTAAAGCCACAGGCAAGGTTCCGCCACATGACTGACGACGAGATCGGCGATATCCAGGGGTTCACGACTGCTCGTTGGGAGAGCCTTCTCGACAACGATGCTAAAGGCAAGCTTATGATGTAAGCTTCCTCCAAACATTTCCTATTTTTATATTATTTTTAAATACCAAGACCCCTAATGCACCCTATCTTTGAGGTGTGGGCGTGGGTCTTAGAAGCGTGCTGAAGAAACCGGGGATACTGTTGGGCGGTTTCCTCGGCCTCGCCACTTTGAGCATAATGAACGCCGCGTACACCAACGTTCTGGACTCAATAAAATCGGACCTGGCTTTGACGTACACATGGACCGGCGCGTTGATGTCCGCTTACTTCGTCGGGTACACGCTGGGCCAGATCCCGTGGGGCATACTGAGCGACAGGAAGGGCAGCAGGCTCACCATGAGCCTCAGCGTCCTGGGGGTCAGCCTTTTCACCCTCCTCTTCGGGTTCAGCGACACCGTGATGAAAGCGGTTGCACTGCGTTTCCTCGCCGGGTTACTGGGGGCCGGCATCTTTGTCCCCGGCGTCAAGCTTGTCTCCAGCTGGTTCAACTCTGATGAAAGGGGCACCGCCCTGGGGCTTCTTAACATCGGTGGGAGTTCGGGGATGATCCTCGCCTCGTGGTTTGTACCGCTCCTGAGCGCCGACATGGGCTGGAACAACGGGCTGAAGTTAACTGGTGGCCTGGGCCTCGCCTCTGCCGCCCTTTGTTACCTGCTCCTGAAGGACAAGGCCACCAAGGGACGCCCCTTGAACCTCAGGGAGCTACCCGTTGACCGCAGGGAGTTCTGG
>CAYLJH010000002.1:0-29287 GCA_964383685.1 uncultured Candidatus Bathyarchaeia archaeon
CCCTCATCCTGTACGTGATTGAAAGCCTCAGGTCGGTAGTGGACGAGATAATCGTAGTGGTGGGCTCCGAGGAGAGGATTCAACATTACAGGAAAGTCGTGGAGGACGATGTCCTGGTAGTCCCTGACCTTTACGATGATGGCTCCCCCCTAATCGGTTTGATCACCGGTTTGACGCACGCGAAGGGGGACTACGCCATCATCGCCGCCTGCGATATGCCCTTTATCAACAGCGAACTCGTGGACATCCTTTTCCTTCTCTCCTTTGAGCTCAACGGCACTTTACTCATAAAACCGGATGGCTGGGTTGAGCCACTGCCCGCCGTCTACAAGGTTGATATCGGTAGGGAGAGGGCCGTTCAACTGAGAGAACAGGGTGATTTGAGGCTACGGAAGGTACTTGAGACCCTACCAGATGTGGCACGAATTCAGATGGAGAGTCTGAAAGTTATAGACCCTGAGCTTCGTAGCTTCTTCGATCTGGACACCATGGAAAGGTATAACGAGGCAGTAAAAATAATTGAGGACTAAGGCCCGTATATACTTGTTCGCTTTTTTCATTACGCGTATATAGCAGGTTGTGAGTCTCAATTATGAGGAATCCAAATTGGAGACCAGAAAGATCATGGCATTGGGAAAATCCAGTCTCGTCGTGACCCTCCCGAAAGACTGGGTGAGATCCAACAACCTGAAACGGGGCGACATCGTGGAACTTGATGTCCAGCGTGACCTCAGCCTAGTGATTCATCCCACGTTGAAATCGAGGGACACACCCAGAATAATCAAGGTGGATGTAGGGGCAGATGAGCACGTCGACTCGATCTTTAGGACCGTAATAGGATGCTATCTCAACGGGTACACCAACATCGAGCTCCACTCTGAAAGGATCTTCTCGGTGGCCCAGCAGACCGCCATAAGGAACGTTGTGAAGAGCCTCTACATGCGGATAATCTCATCGAACGCCAGCAGCGTTGTCCTCCAGACACTGATGAACGAGTCCATGGCCGATATTCTCGCAGGCATCGAGCGGATGCACCTGATAACCCTCAGCATGTGCAACGATGTCGTCAAGGCCATGAAGGAATGGGACCACGAGTTGACCCGGTCAGTTATCAGCCTGGAAGAGGACGTTGACCAATTCATGTTCTTCCTACTGAGGCTCATACGGTCCGCCGCAACTGATCCGTCATTAGCAACGAAACTTGGCATTGACATGGTGGACTGCCTTGACCTCCAGACGCTGGTCGACCTCATCGAGAGGGTCGCCGATAACGTGTACAGGACCGCCGACAGCGTCATCCAGCTTGAGGAGTATAAGGACGAGATACCCGAAATAGTCTGGGAGACTCTGTTACAAACGACGGAGTCCAGCTTCAAGGCGTACGAGAACGCCGTAGATGTCTTCATGTCAAGCTCAGTCGAGGAGAGCGGGTTAATCATCGATCAGCAGTACGAGCTATCAAAGCTGGCTAGGTCTATTACACCCTTTCCTGAGATGCCGGATAGTGCGCCTTTTTTCTACCCCCTGTTCATCATCAGGGACAGCGCACTCAGGATAGGAGATTACGCCGCAGATATTGCTGAGTTAACCATTGACAATGCATTCAAACCCAAGAAATAGGCAGCCACATTTCCGTCTCGATGCTTGTCTAACGTTAATACTCCCTATATTCGTATATACAGTATAGAAGAAATATTTATTCAACCCTTTGAGATGCAATTAAACGGGTTTGAAAATGTCAAAACCATGGTATGATCTGGCCACAGGAAAACTCGATCCAACTGACAGAATACAAAAGACGTACTCGTGTTCCTTCGAAAAGAAAAACGGGTACCTCTGCCTAACAAACGACAAGCTCCTTTTTGTGAGCGTCAAGGGGTTCCTCAAGAAATCCTACAACGTGGAGCTCGATGTCCCGTACGACGAGCTCAACGAGGTCAAGCTGGACGGCCGCTACAAGATGAACCTAGCCTACCAGACCGGCGAGGGCCTAATTGAGACCAGCGATCTATCCGCAAAGACCGTCTTGCACGCTATACAAGACCTCGTGAAACAGTCCCCATCAAAAGCAAAAGTGGTTTTCCTGGAAAAATAATCACCTTTTTTTTGGATTCTTTCGCATCAATCCTCTAGCGACTGATCCTAACGGAGATACCCGTCAGTAGGTTTCTTATCTGATCCCCGATCCATACCTGGCATGAACCCAGTTTTAGAGAACATCAAGACCAGACGGTCAGTCCGCAGCTACAAGGCCACTCCGGTACCCAAGGAGTTAATCGAGAAGGTAATTGAGGCGGGCAACTACGCTCCCGCCGGAAACAACAGCCAGTCGTGGCGTTTCGTGGTAGTTACAGATACCGGGATGCGAGGCAAGCTCTACGATACCGCGTACGCCAACTGGAGTAGGTTCTTTGAGAATATCAGGAAGAACAACCCTGAGCATTTCGAGTCAGTCAAGCACTATGGCGAGATGAAGGACCCGGTCTACTACGAGGCACCGTGTGTGGTCTTCGTCATCGGGACCAAGTCCATCGACTGCGCACTCGTCACGGAGAACATGATGCTGGCTGCCCACTCCCTGGGTCTGGGAAGCTGCTATCTCTACTTCGGCGCGCAGGTGCTGGACAACCCCGAGATCGTGGAGGCACTTGACCTCAAGGAGAACGAGAAGATATTCGGCCCTGTGATATTGGGGTACTCCGACAAGTTCCCGGACCCGCCACCCAAAAAGGCCCCTTCAGTGAAGTGGCTCTAGGCCGCTTTCACTGGCTTCTTTGCTAATAGGGCGAAGGCCGTTCCAACCAGCGGGAAAAGCATCGAGGCTAACACTACCTCCGTGTACCCCCCGAAAACATCAAAGGCGAAACCGAAGGGCAGGGGCCCCAAGGCGGAGCCAATCACGCCTGCCATCATCGTCGTCCCCCTGATGGTGCTGAGGTGTTTCCTGCCGTAGTAATCCGGCCAGATCACTCCCATGACGAGCCCCTGTAACGCCATCTGTGCCCCCATGAGTATCCCGTAGACCACCACCATTGGCACCGAGTTCGCCACGTAAAGTACGCCGAGCATAATGAACAGGACTCCCTGGCTTGTTGCAAGCAGGTATCTTAGCTGGATCCTGTCGGCCAGCTGCCCCGCCACCAGTATCAGTGGGAGCCTGATGACGCTGATAACGCCGCTAATCAGGGCAACGTTACCTGGGGTTAATCCCGCTTGCCCCAGGATGCTGAGCTGGTGGAAGATGCATCCCGTGATTATTGCCGATGGTACGATGACCGAGTAGAGAATCATCCAGAATGCACGGGTGCGTAGCGCCTCTTTCAGTGTCCATGAGACCTCCTCGGTGACACCGGTCCCGTCACCTATTAGAACGGGTCTCTCGTTGTCGGGGCTGAGCCCGATGTCCTCGGGGCGCGTCCTGATGAAGAAATAAATCGTAGGCGCGACCAGGACCCACATCACAACCACCCAGACCCTCCACCCCGTGGGCCAACCAAAGTTCTGGATGATCCACGTATTGATAGGAGGCAGGGTGGCGAGGCTCACGGCCCCGAACACGCTAACTATGCTGACAGCCCTGCCCCTCTTCTTTATGAACCACTGGGGCACCAGTGTGGTCCCGATCAGGCTCATGCTACCCTGGCCAAGCAGCCTGATTAGGAAGAACCCGACTAGCAGCATCGGCACCGTGCTTATGGTGCTCATGTACAGCAGCGCGAACCCGAATAGGATGGCGACCGCGGTCCCCATCTTCCTGTGGCCGTACTTGTCGAAGAGCCCGCCCACTATGCCCATGACCATGCCTGCAATCAGTGTGCCCATGCTGTACATGCCGGAGACCGTGCTCCTGGTCCACCCGAAATCGTTGATGTAGCTGTCGATGAACATGCTGACACTGAAGGTCTGGCCTGGCCCGCTGAAGAACAACGTGAAACCAGCCAGGGCAACCATTACCCAGCCGTAGAATACTTTCGTCTTGATGGGCGGCTTGTCAGTCATGCTATAACAGAGTAGCTTAACGTCCTATGCCCGTGTTTAAGCTTGCCCATTTTCCAGGGGACACAAGCTATCGGTTTAAAAACCATGAATGAAGGTATCCCCCCATGGAATTCGGAGTTTTCATCCGTGGAACGGTCACCTACGACAAGATGTTGGAGCTGTCCCTCGGAGCGGAGGAGCTTGACTATTACGGCGTCTTTTTGAACGACCACGTCAACGGCTTTGCAGACGGCGGGAAGGAGCCATACCTTGAGGCATGGACGGCCATCACGGCATTGGGCATCCAGACGAGCAAGATCAAGGTGGGCCATATCACCCTTTTCAACAGCGTCAGGAACCCGGCGTACCTTGCGAAATCAGCAACGGCCCTTGACATCATGACCAATGGCAGGTTCGAGCTTATCCTGGGCGCGGGGTGGGCAGAGCAGGAGTACCTGGGCTACGACCTGATGGAGAAGGGCAGGGGGATGCCAAGCGCGGCCCAGCGAGTTACAAGGCTCAAGGAGGCCGTCCAGATCATGAGGGGCATGTTCGACAACCCGGTGTTCAGCTACGAGGGCAGGTACTGGAAGCTCAAGGAGGCCATAAACGTCCCGAGGCCGGTCACCGAGAACATGAAGATCAGCGTAGGCGCGAGGCAGCCAAGGATTATCAGGATCGCGGCCAAGTACGCCGACGGCATCAACAGCAGCGGTAACCTGGCCAACATCAAGCGAATACTGGGCATCTACCACACTGCCATCGAGAAGCTGGGCAAGACCGTTGATGATGTCTTCATCCATGGCTTCGCCCCCAGCGTCTGGCTGTTCGACACCCAGGAGGCGTATGACTCCTACCTGCAGAAGCAGAAGGCGGACGGTAAGGATGCAAAGGTCATCGCCGAGAATGACTTCGTTGGCACGCCCGAGGTTCTCATCGAGAAGTGGAGGAGGGCCATGGACCTTGGCATGACAATGAGCGTCATCAACGTCAAGCCATTCGCGGATATCCCGTCCAACATCGAGATGCTGGCCAAGTTCAAGGACGAGGTCGCGTCCCAGCTCTAGTTTCTCAAACACTTTTTACTTCTCAGCCCTACAACTGACCGTAATGTCACTTCATGACGGTCTCAGTGAGTACTTGGGTAAAGGCCCGAGACGGGTGGTCCTGGTAGGAGTGGGCAACCCCATGTCGGCCGATGACGGGGTGGGGCCGAGGATCATCGAGCTGCTTGGGGAGAGGCCAATTGATGACGTGTTGCTCATCAACACCGAGACTGTCCCGGAGTCGTTCGTCGGTAAGGTGGCAAAGTACGCGCCCACCCATGTCCTGCTCATCGATGCCGCCAACTTCAGGGGCCAGGTGGGAGAGACGAGGCTCATCCTCGGTGACCAGATTGGCGGCCAGGCGGTATCAACCCACAGCCTCCCGTTGAGTATCTTCATCAAGTACGTGGAGAAGAGCATCGGGGTGCAGGTGATTCTGCTGGGGATACAGCCCAAGACCATTGAGTTCTACCAGCCCATGAGCCCTGAGATCGAGGACGCGGCGGTTTCCATCGCTGATACTCTGTACCAGGTACTATCGGAGTAGCTCCACGGAAAAATCCTGGTTATTCTGAGGTAAACCGCTCAGCGATAATAGGGGTCATCAATACGAGCCCGAACCAGAATACCAAGTCTAGCGTGAGGTTGACCAGGTTCACCATCCACGTATCAACCGGGCCCACGATGGTGACCAGCTGGTGGACCCCCCCAGTTGAGTGGCAGCCCGTGCAACGTGTGGACGTTATCGGGGAAGCTCACTGGTCTGCCATAAATCAGTGCGGCCAACGCGATCAGCGCGACAGCGGCTTGGTACACCGTCTTTCTCATGTCTTCCCCATTAAATCTGGCGTTAATAAATCATATTTTTGGCACAGGTAGGCTCCCCGTTGCATCCTCCACGTTTTAAACAAGAACCGCCAAGACATATCCACAGATGAGGATCGCCGTAATCGCCGATGACCTGACGGGAGCCCTTGACACGGGGGTCCAGTTCAGCAACTGGGGCTTTTCAGTCCAGGTCACCGATGACCCGCTTTCGAGCACGGCTGATGTCGTGGTGATGAACACCGATTCTCGGGGCATGGAACCGGGGAAAGCCTATGACCTCGTGTTCCGCGTGGCCAAGAAGGTCTCTGGGTTTGATATCATCTACAAGAAAACCGATAGCACGCTGAGGGGAAACGTGGGGGCCGAGGTCCAGGCCGTCCTCGACGCGACGGGCGAGGAGACCGCTGTCCTCACTCCATGTTACCCACCCACGGCCCGCTGCGTCAGGGATGGGCACCTTCTCGTTGACGGTGTCCCGATCCACCAGACGGAATACTCAGAACACGGCTTGAAGCAGAGTTTCATCCCTGATATCATCAGGGCTGGTGTAAATTGTCCAATCATCCATCTTGGGGACAGCTCCGAATTTAAACAACAACCGGGGATTCTGGTGGTTGACAGTGAAAGCGAGGCCGACCTCTTGAAAATAGCGGGGAACCTGACAGGCATCAAGGTCCTGGCTGGGTCCGCTGGGCTCGCAGCGGCTCTCGCTGAGACCTTGGTCAACCCGCCACCCGTTTTATCCGTAATCGGGAGCAGGAGGACGGTCACTCATCGACAAATCAGGGTACTTGAGGGAAGGCTAGGAGCCGAGGTAATCCCCCTCGATATGAAGAGGGCACTGAACGGGGAGCCACAAACCGATTCAGTCCTAAATGCCATTGACGCGTTTGAGGGCGGGAGGGACGTAATCATCACAAGCGCCGCTGACCCGGAGACAGTGGAAATGACCATCGGGGCCGCTGATTCAATGGGGATAACATCAGCCGAGCTTGAGGCACGGATCACAGACGCCTTGGCGGGTACGGCGAGAAAACTCGTCGAACAGACCAAGTTATCGGGGATAATATTATCGGGGGGGAGCCACTGCGATGGCCGTATGCGCCGCCCTCTCCGTTAACGAGATAGCGATCATCGAGGAGCTCCGGCCGGGAATCCCCCTGCTGAGGCTTGATGATATCAACGCCGTCACCAAGGCAGGGGGGTTCGGGGAGCCCGACGCCCTGGTTCAGGCGTCACAGTACTTGAAGAGGAAACACAGATGAAACCAACTCTAGCAATCACACTCGGTGACCCCGCGGGGATAGGCCCGGAAATAGTGGCAAAGACCCTCGCGGACGGTGAAACGTACAGGATATGCAACCCGGTTGTTGTGGGGGACAGACACGTCATGAAGATGGGAATCGATGTCGCGGGTGTCTCCCTTGAGATCAACGTTATCAAATCCCTGAGCGGGGCACGCTACCAGGGGGGCGTCATCGACCTGTTCGACCTGGCCAACATCGACCCAAGAAAGGTGGAGATGGGTAAGCCAAGGGCCATGACGGGGGCGGCCAGCGCCCAGTACGTGATCTACGCCGCTGACCTTGCCCTCGCTGGGGAGGTGGACGCAATAGTCACGGCCCCGCTGAACAAGGAGGCCATGCACATGGGTGGCTACAATTACCCAGGCCACACGGAGTTGCTCGCCGAGAAGTCAGGCACTGACGATTACGCCATGATGCTGGTATCGGGCAAGCTCAGGGTCGTCCACGCGACCACCCATGTCCCGTTCAGGGATATAATCGATAACCTGACCCAGGAGAGGATTGGGACAACAATCCGCATCGCCAACGACGCGTGCGTCTCACTGGGCATTGAACATCCGCGCATCGCGGTCGCGGGTCTCAACCCCCACAGCGGGGACGGCGGGCTCTTCGGGGACGAGGAGGAACGTATAATCCAGCCCGCCATCGTCGCCGCGCGAGCAGAGGGGCTGGATGTTGATGGCCCTGTGTCACCAGACACAGTTTTCGGGAAGGCGGCCGGCGGACTGTATGATATCGTTGTGGCCCTATACCACGACCAGGGGCATATCCCCGTCAAGCTCATCGGCATGAAGTACGATGACGAGACAGGACAGTGGGGCAGCGTCAGCGGGGTAAACGTAACCCTTGGGCTGAGCTTCATCAGGACATCTGTTGACCATGGGACCGCGTACGGCAAGGCTGGGCGCAGGGAGGGCACGGCCAACCCACAGAGCCTCAAGGAGGCCATCGCGTTGGCAGTCCAGATGGCTGAAACTCGAAAACAATAAGCGATGAGACCGCTACGTTAACCCATGCAGCTACCGCGAATGGCGAAAGCCCGACAGATATTCAACCAGCCTACCGTCAAGGATGTCCCAGGTGAGATCAGAGCACAACTCAAGGGAAAGAAACTCTCTGAACGGGTCAAACCAGGCCAGAGGATAGCTGTCACGGCCGGGAGCAGGGGAATCGCCAACATCGCCTTGATTCTCAGGACCGTCATCGAGGAGCTAAAGGCCGTGGGGGCGGAGCCTTTCATAGTCCCGGCCATGGGGAGCCACGGGGGATCAACGCCCGAGGGCCAGGTGGAGCTGCTCAACGGGATGGGCATCACCGAGGAATCAGTGGGCGCGCCTTTCGTCTCCAGCATGGAGGTCCGGAAGATCGGCGAGCTGGACGACGGCGTGGAGATATTCCTGAGCAGGACGGCAATCGAGGCCGACGGTATTTTCCCGGTGGGGAGGATAAAGCCCCACACCGATTTCAAGGGGGAGATTGAGAGCGGGCTCCTGAAGATGCTGGCCATCGGGCTGGGCAACCAGAAGGGGGCCGAGATGATCCACTGGCGCAGGTACGACGGCTACCACAGGGTACTGCCCGAGGCGGGGAAGCTGATTATCGAGAAGACAAACGTTGTCATGGGGCTGGCGGTCATCGAAAACGCGTACCACGGGACGGCGTCAGTCCACGTCCTCCGCCCTGACGAGTTCTATGACAGGGAGAAGGAGCTACTGGAGACCGCTAAGGAGATGCTCCCGAGATTGCCATTCAAGGACATTGACGTGCTTGTTGTGGATGAGATAGGGAAAAACATCAGCGGCGTGGGGATGGACACCAACGTCACCGGCAGGTTCTGGATGGAGAACGAACACGACCCCAGGGCGTCCCGAGTCAAGAAGATAGCCGTCCTCGACCTCACACATGAGACCCACGGCAACGCGATAGGGCTGGGGCTCGCGGATGTTATTACGAGGCGTGCCTTCGACAAGATTGACCACCACCAGACCTACGTCAACTGCCTGACGCAGGGGAGCGGTGAGACGGGCAAGATACCGCCTTTCCTGCCCAACGACAGGGACGCCATAGCAACGGCCGTCAGGATCAGCGGCCCGGTCAACCCGAGGGACGCGCGGGTAATCCGCGTCAGGAACACCCAGGACCTTGAGACCGTGTACATCTCAGAGGCACTGGTCAAGGAGCTTGAGAATAGCCCTGAACTGCAAAAACGTCTGGAAGTTCTGGAGGAGCTTCGTGAACCACAGTTCGATGTACTGGGTTACCTCACAAGGTAGTCATATCTTTTCCCTGGTGTTCCAGGGCATCATATATTAACGCCCAAATGGCAGTGAATCCCATGTCATTCACACTTCAACTAGGCGAGAAAGCTCCAGACTTTGAGCTTCCCGCAACAGACGGCAAGACATACAAGCTATCCGATTTCACAGATGAGACACTGGTGGTCTTCTTCACGTGCAACCACTGCCCCTACGTCGTGGGCAGCGACGAGGTGACAAGGAAGACCGTTGAGAAGTACGCCGGCAAGGGCGTAAAGTTCGTGGGCATCAACAGCAACAGCGTCGCCATCAACGCCACCGACAGCTTCGATCACATGGTCAAGCGCATGGAGGAGCACAAGTTCCCCTGGGTCTACCTGAGGGACGAGTCACAGGAGGTAGCAGTGGCGTACGGCGGTCTGAGAACCCCTCACTTTTACGTGTTCGACGCTGAGAGGAAGCTGGTCTACACCGGCAGGGCAGTTGACAACCCAAGGGAGACCGATAAGATGACGGTCAACGACCTTGAGAACGCACTGGACGAGCATGTAGCGGGCAAGCCAATCACGACCCCGCTGACGAACCCCCTCGGGTGCAACGTCAAGTGGGAGGGCAAGGACGCCCACTGGATGCCTCCAGACGCCTGCGACCTGGTCTAAAACCTCTTTTCACCTAATTTTGGGCGGGTGCCGTGTTAACTCACAAATAGCGGGGTACATGTTATACTTCATGGCAGGAGCCAAGGCCCACCAGAAGGTATCCGACAAGGTCTACGAGGACTTAATCAGCAAGACCAAGACCCAACTCGTGTGGTCCAGGTGAGCGAGTACTACACCAGGAAGCTCAGGGGTAAAAAGTACATCATCATCGAGAACGACGAGAAGCCGGAAAAGCCGGGCGCACGGTTCCTCATCCAGTCCATGACTGAGGTGTCGGGTCCCGTCGTGGAGGACATCTACGGCCAGAGGATCGGCGGGCCATCCCTGAGGATAAGCCTCAAGCTCAGGCAGAAGACCAAGTAGTCTACGGTTATACGGAATCCCGAAGGTTTGTGAATGGTAACCGTATATATCGCGAAAAAAAATTCTGGTAAAAAAAACTCGCTCGCCTAGTTTAGATGAGTCCAGTCATCAGTGGATGTTGGCCCGGTGAACTCTTCCTCTCCGCACGTTAGCGGGTTGGCGTCCCTCTCCTCCTTTGTGATTATGAACTCGCTAACTTCATCGATACCCCTGTCCCTGTATGTCTGGAACAGTTCAGGCGTCATGGTCTGGAAGTACGAGACGAACCTGTACCCCTCTCTGGTGTTTACCCCTACGGCGATGTCATAGTCATGGGAGTACTCGTCGTGGCTCGGGTAGTAGAGCTGAAAAGGCCCCAGGTGGTCACCGGCTTTAACCTTGGCCCCCACTGTGATGTTCTCGTGCTTGTCGATGTGGAAGATGATGACGTGGAACGCCGGGTAGTCGTCGGACTGGATGGCTATGGTGTAGTCAACTTCTGGGTAGTTTTGCCTCTGATCCCTCTGTACCCTGAGGACTCGCCCGTCCACGGGGGAGTACGCTGCCACGAGGCCGTTGTCAAGGTACCCGGGTTTTGGCTCGTAGTAGTGCTTCATGCTGCGGCACTCTTCTGTGCTGTCGCTGTAGTCGTGGCCGTAGCCGCTCCTGAACTTGCTGATGGCGGTCACCTGGTCTAGGTCTGTAAAGTCCGTTGATATTAACTGGGGGACGCCTTGGGTCAGGTCATAGGTGTCCGGGGAGAACCTGATCTCAGGCACGTTGGTTTCAAAGGTCCTCCAGAGCTGTCCGATGCTCAGGTTGTAGGAGCCCTTTGGCCTGAACGGGATGACCTCTGTGTGCAGGGTCAGGTTGCCGGTCAGTTGGACGGTCTCTTGTTTAGTCTGGCCGTCAAAGGTGACTGGCAGGCTGATGACATGGGGCTCGTCCAGGAGGTTCAGGATGGTTACCCTTGCCTGGGTCTGCGGGGGGCCGTCGGTGTCCACGATGATTGTGTAAAGGTCAACGACCTCGTAGGTGGGCTCCTCGACGGGAAGGGGAGAGACCGGCTCCTCGGGCGGGGCCTCCGGCTCCTCTGGGGGCTCGGCTGGCGGCTCTTCGGGTTCCTCTGGCTGGGGTTCAGGTGTGCCGGGTGTCTCCTGCTCCACGGGTGCCTGTGGCCTGAACCCGATGATGACTCCCCCTGCGATGAGTGCGACTATGACTGCTATGATAACCGTGTTTCTGTTCAATGTGATGCCCCGTGACGATGCCCTCTATGTCCTCCCTTTTCTACGCCATGAAGAACTTTATAATTTATTGTTGGGATGTCAAAGACGCTGAGAACTTTTTAGGTAGAACTCAGGCGAATCAGTTCCTTGAGTAGCACGATGGCCGTCTTTTTGTCAAGGGGCTCGTTGTTGTTCCCGCACTTGGATGAGTAGATGCAGGATGGGCACCCGTCGGCGCAGCTGCATCCTTCAATCAGGTTCAGTGTGGTGACCAGGAGCTCAGGGAGGAGGCTGTGCAGCTTCTCCGATAACCCGATCCCTCCCCTGTACCCGTCATAGATGAAGATGGTGGGCTCCTTTGTGTCCCTGTTGCGTTCAGTGGACACGCCGCCCAGGTCCCTTGGGTCACACATGGCGTGCAGTGGCGAGATGGCGATCATGGCGTGCTCCACGGCATGGAGGCCGCCAGCGAAATCCAGGCCCGAGGTACGAATCAATGACGCGATTGAGTCGGGGATGGTGAACCAGAACCCTATTGACGGGAAATGTAACGGCGGTAGACTGAGAGGGCGCTGATCTATCTTCTTCTCGTACCGCATCAGCCTGTACTCGGTGTAGAACTCGGTGATGTCCACCTTTGCCAGCCCGGATCGGACCCCCCGGGTCAGCTCGGTGATGTTCTCCTTGATGGCGATATCGATTGTCTTCAATGCCTCGGTGTAGAATCCCACATCCGCTTCCTCGACTTGTGCCTCCAGCTTGTCTATATCAAGGGATTTGACGCGGTATGGCTCTCCTTGGTGGAGTAGAACGGCACCGGGGTGGACCTCCCTGTACGCCTGGGTGAGGTCCATGGTCTCCAGCACCTTTGAGTAGTGCATTACCCTGACTGTTTGGTCTGATATATTGGAAAGGTTGACCCTGGTTTCAGGCCGGGACGGGCCGATGTACTCCCAGCCTCCCCCATAATTCTTAATCAACTTTTTTTCAGATAGCTCTTCGACATACCGTGTGTAGCCTTCAGTGAAGAAATCCTGATCTTTATCGGTTAGCGGGACCTCCTTGGCCGCGCACATGATGTGCCCCGCGGTTATGTATGGGTTATCGAGGTTGATAACCGCGTTCTCAGGGTTTCTCTTGAAGAACTCCTGAGGGTGGTTCATGAAGTACTGGTCCAGCGGGTTCTGGAACGCCACTAGAAAGACCACCGAGTCATCAATCAACCGCCCTGCCCTTCCAGCCTGTTGCCAGGTTGATATCACCGTTCCGGGGTAGCCTGACATGATTACGCATTCAAGGGAGCCGATGTCGATGCCGAGTTCAAGGGCGTTGGTGGTGACGACCCCTGAAATCTCCCTCCACTTCAATCCCCTCTCAATTTTTCTTCTCGCGCTTGGAAGGTAACCTGCCCTGTATGCTTGAACAGCGTCCGCCAGCTCGGGGTCAACCTGGTTAAGGTCCCGTTTGACCCATGCGGCTATCAGTTCAGCCATTTTCCGGGATTTGGTGAAGCAGAGGGTCTGGAGGTCCTCCTGGATGCAGTATGATAACAATTTCCTTGTTTCCTGGTGGGCGGACCTGCGGGTCAAGCCGTCATCAAGGTATGGCGGGTTCCAGAAGATGAAGCTCTTTTTCCCTGACTCGGAGCTGTCCTTTGAGAT
Source organism: uncultured Candidatus Bathyarchaeia archaeon (assembly GCA_964383685.1). Lineage (GTDB taxonomy): Archaea > Thermoproteota > Bathyarchaeia > TCS64 > TCS64 > RBG-16-57-9. Next base: position 13,306 of record CAYLJH010000002.1, read on the forward strand.
GATGTGGAAGTCCTGTCCGGTTAGCTGTTTTGAGTGCTCAACTGGGTTCGCTATCGTTGCCGAGGAGAGGATGTACTGGGGGTCTGAGCCATAATAGTTGCAGATGCGGTTGATTCTCCTGAACAGGAGGGCGACGTGGGACCCGAAGACCCCTCGATAGGTGTGCGATTCATCAACAATGATGAATTTGAGGTTTGAGAAGAATCTTCGCCACAGATGATGCCAGGGGATGTAGAAGTGAAGGCCATAAGGGTTTGTCAGGATGATACGCGACGTGTCCCTGATGGTTCTCTTGTCGTCCCTGGACGTGTCCCCGTCATAGAGCCTCGGGTTAAACGGGATTCCCGTCTCTTTTTCCATGATTGATAGGATGTTGAGCTGGTCGTTTGCCAGTGCCTTCATGGGGTAAATGTACAGCGCGCGGGCGTTGGGGTCCTTCGACAACGCCTCTAAAACTGGGAGGTTGAACGCGAGCGTCTTCCCTGAAGCGGTGGGAGTGGCGATGACCACGTTTTCACCTCTTCTCGCCAGGTTGACCGCGTCCGCCTGATGTTTGTATAGCTTGATCTGGCGGTTGTCAAGGTACTGTTGAAGTGTTGGGTTAAGTGGGGAGTCTAATTTCCCATATTCCTCTTTTTTTGGGGGGAAGAACTCGATGTGCTCGATCTGGCTCTTGTAGCCTTCAAGTTTTTTCAATCCCTCAATAAATGAATCCAATAATCAGTCCCCAAGTTTCTAGATAGGTATCGCACTTCAGGTAAAAGAGTAACGGATGGATTCAGAGGGGACTCTGATCCCTTCTTTCCTCTTATGGTGCGAAGGATACCCTGCTGGGCACCACCGCCTTTACGTCACATCCACCGTTACCGGACTTGAAGTAGGAGATTTCAACGTTCGGGGCATCCACGACGTGCTGGGTGTAGAATTCCAGCGCGTCCTCCAAGAGGGCTAACTGACCGGCGCTTATTGTAAGTCGGCCTATCTGGACTTTCTGTAGGTCAGCCGTTACGACGCCGTTGATTACGTCCAAATTTCCCTTCATGTAGACCGCTGGCTTGGTCATCACAAAGTTGAGGTATGGCCGTACCTGGCTTCTTGTTTCCTCATCGTACCCCTTGCTGTCGGCGAAACCCTTGAGGTGCCCGGTCTCAATCACGCCTGACATCTCGATGTCTCCCTCCGGGTTGAACCTGACCTGTATGTCTGACATCGGGTAGTTGCCCCATTTATCGGCGTGGTCGTTGAACAGGGCGGTCAGCTCCTTGTCGCTTAGAACAACATTGATTGGATGGAATCCTTCCATGATTACGCTATTGGCGTCAGGTGTGCTGGGTGGTAACGCGACATAAGTTACGCCGAGCTTGCCATTTGCGCTGTCAATATCCCCCTGGGTGTACGTGATGCCGAGGTCTCTAGGGGAGTTAGCACCCATCAACCCTGAAAGAAGAGGCACGAAACCGAGGTACCCCAGTACCAAGACGATGATCAGTAATATTCCTACGACTCCGTAGGCTGCTTTTTTGACAAAACTCATGAGAATGAACCTTAAAGTACCTTGAGGGACGGAAATAAATAAATTTTGAGTAAATTAAAGTGTTTTACCGTTTCCTGCATTTTATGATTGAGTGCTATTATGGAAGGGAATTTAACGTATCATCTATATCCGTTTGATAAGAGGACCTCCCATTGAAACCATTAGTTTTACTGACAAGCATTCTTGTTGTAACCGCAGTTGTAGCCGTTGGTATAGGCGTCGTTGATATCAATAACCTGATGGAAAACCCGAGTGAAGAAATCGGTAACATCGGAACGAATATTCAAAACCTATTATCCAGGAATCAGACTCCAGATATATCAACGGGAAACAGTACACCACCTACGGACGGTGGAACTACCCCTGAGCCACCTATAGATAATGGAGGGGGAGACGTGATACCTGCGGGTCGTCCGTGGGATTTGGTCGTATGTGACCTCGATACAATACCGGACGCACCTGGTGTCAAGGCTCCACAGCTCGGTTGGACTAACTGGGATTACCCAGTTGATGAGACCCGTCCATTTGAAAACTACAAGATAGTGAGACACGGATACCAGGTCTTCGCGCTCGGAAACAAGGGCGGGTTGATGAGGTTGGACGATTTTCAGTGGAATAGGCTGGAGACCAACACAACCCACGGTCTCTCAAACATGATGCTGGGCACATGGCCGTCATATATAGTCGGCGAGTATGGTACCGTCCTGAGCTACAGCCCCGTCACGGCAAAGATTGAACGGATGGAGACTCCTTGGGATGACCTCGACGAGTACGACCGGCCCTCACTCTACGCCGCATGGGGCAGTAACAACGAGAACTTCTGGGTCCTCGGGGATGGTATAATGTACAACTATGCAAAGTTGACCTCAGACCAGCAGGGCTACAATGTCTCTGACCAGACGCCCAAATGGCAATGGCATGAAGCACCGGTCTTGCCTTGGACCATGAGAGGACCATATGACAAGTTCATACAGGATGTCTGGGTCAACGACTATGACAGCGTGTTTGCCCTTATCAGCACCCCCGGCTTTGGCTATTACGTCACGGAGTGGGACGGTAAGGAGTGGGGCGACGTGAAGGAGATACCCTCAACTAGCCTGATACGCGGCATCTGGGGCTTCGCCCACGACGATATCTACGCGGTGGGCGTCGGTGCTACGGTATTGCACTATAACGGCGTCGAGTGGAGCGATTTCGAGAACATCGGCTTGGACAGGTGGAACAGTTACTCCGATATCTGGGGCTCCGGTCCCATGGACCTCTACACGGTCGGGGACTCTGCCACAACATCAAGCCAGCTGATGCACTGGGACGGCGCGCGCTGGTCAGGGTTACCCATTCCAACCGATTCAGGTCTTAACACCGTGGTTGGCGAGGGAACCTCAATTACCAACGTGTACATCACTGGGTCTGACGGCGTGATCCTGAGACATCTCGACCCCACCATTGAGCTAGAATCAGAGATAGGTGCAGAATATGATCTTGAGTGGATCACCCTGGTGGGAAACCAGGACTGGAGCTATTTCCGAGGCAGCACCTCAGATGGAAATTCTATCTACTTTACGGGTCTCTCTGGTAGCAATGACGGGAGCCTTGTAAAATACGGTTCAGTGATACAGGACATCCCCCTCGATATGGGCGGTAAAAGCGTGCAAATGTACTCCGTCACGGTCAAGGATGGAGTTGTCTACGCGGTGGGAAGGACATGGAACGAGTTCGTCATAGTTAAGCACGTTATCACAACGGGCGCGACCAGCTACATCTGGGACATCGAGGAGGAATCCAACTGGGTTCCAAACAGTATTTCCGTGGGAGGCGATGGCTCAATCTATGTTGCCGGGGTCAGCGACGTGGCAATAGGAGACCAGTTTTACGCCGGGTATAGCACTCCAATTGACCCAGAGTCTCAGTTCTCCAATTATGCATTTGACGCGTTCCTCATCAAGTACAGCCCGCAGGGTGAGAGGCAGTGGGTCAGGATGTGGGGCAACCCAGACGAGCCAATGCCATTCAACATGATGAGCGGTGAGACCGTGAGTGGGATGGAGATTGATGCTCAGGGGCGAATCATTGTTGCGGGAACTTCGGCTACAACCGCTCCCTTTTCCCTCGGAGCAGGAACATGGGGCTTCGATCTGACATTGAACGCCCTCGGAGGGGGCGCACAGAACGGGTACTGGTACGTCACGGCCTTCAACGCGGACGGGGAGCTGTTAGATGCGCAGGGCTGGGGAATGGGGGGAAGCCATGAATCGCTTTCCTCGGTTTCACTGACCGACGATGGAGAGCTATACCTGACAGGTTCTTCAAACTACGCGGGTAAGATCGACAACCAGCAGGGGACATCAAGTGGCGACTTGCTCATAATCAAACTTGATGACCAGTTTGAACCCCTATGGGTGCGTTACATCGCCGGGGATGGCGGGCAGTTCGTCAGGGACGCCGCTGTTGACGGTGAGGGGAACCTGTACGTCACGGGTGCTACCGGGGCCCATATCGGCGGACAGAGCTATGTGGGCGGCATTGATATCTTCGTCTCCAAGATCAGGTTCGACGGTTTGATCCTTGGGACACAGACCCTTGGCGGACTTGAATGGGACCAGGGTTGGCTCATCGAGCTTGACTCGGCGGAGAATCCAGTTGTGTGGGCGATGGTTGAGAGTCCGTTAGTGGCTGGGTACACGGAGGGATACTCCAGTCTATTCTGGAGCCTCGGGGAGATGCCCGTTGACGAGTACGCGGAGTGCCGTGTCCCTTACAGGGACAATTAACACTCATCTTTTCTCAGCAAGACGACGGGATACTCAGCTCAGATTTCTCATTGAACACCTAATCCCATGCCTTGAGAACATTTACCCTGAATAAACATTTATAATGATATATTGGTAAAGATTGGGATAGGGAAAGATGGGGTGATATTAATGGAAAATTACGAGAATACATTGAAGGATATAGAGACAACCATAGGCTCAGTGCCTGGTTATATGAAGGCGCTGACAGAAGACGTCCTGATGCAGGAATGGCCCCTCATGAAGAAATACGTCTTTGGAGAATCAAGGATACCTGCAAAGTACAGGGAAATGATAGGGTTAGCCGTCGCCGCAAGCACCAGATGCCCGTACTGCACCATGTTCCACACCGGCGCGGCCAAGCTCAACGGCGCAACCGATGATGAGATACAGGAGATCTACTTCCTGGCCAGTTTCACAGGCAGATGGAGCAGCATGCTATTCGCGCAGCAGTACGACATGGAAAAGTTCGCCGAAGAGTTCCACGCGGTAGGCGAGTACCTCAGCAAATAACCGAGTCTGCACTTATCCAAGGGGGCTTTATCCCTTTTTTTATATAATATTCTAGAGCAGAGGCTTGTTCATGTTCCTGTTCTGGGGCTTGCTCTCCCTCCGCTGGGACGCCTTCTTACCCCGCGCCTGCTTGCCCTTGCCCTCCTTCTCGACGCCGGACATTGGCTGGGCCTTGAACAGTTGACCGCAGAAAACACACGTGTACTCCCTGCCGGGGAAGACATCACCGAAAACCGGGTTCAGCTTCCCGCAGCCGGGGTTATCGCACTTTACGTTGACAGGACCAGACATAGCTAATCAATCAATAGGATAAACGGGGAACGGGATAAACGCATCGCAAATCCCGGTACAGTACAGTTTCCTGTCAGGATATTTTTTTTCGCGTTATACCCAGTGGCAGGAGCTCCCACCTTTTTTCTCCTTATGTCAGGTTACTTGATACAAACCCCCTGAAAGTATATACTGAAAACGGGCCCTTCCGCAACTCTTTTTAATAAAATGAGCCGAGGGATTTACGAAATGAGCATCGCTGTCATAGGTCCCTCATCGTTCGTAACCTGCTTCCAGCTCATAGGAGCCAGAGGCTACGAGGCGTTCGATGAAGAGACGTTAGTCAACACCCTCAACCGCATAACCCGTGAGGACTACAAGCTGATCATAGTACCCGAAAAGTACACGGCGGCAACCAGGCCAATCAGGGAGGAAGTCATGAGGAGAGGCGAGATAACGCCGTTCTTCGCACTGATCCCCGGCCTCACAATGGAGACCGGGATGAGGATGGAGGAGCTACAGGCAGTGGTCTCACTGGCAATAGGGACGAAATTGGAGTTCTAAAAAATGGAAATGAAAAACATTCTCAGCCTCGGCGAGAGGCTAAAGGCACTCATCGAGAAGGCCGAGGCAGAGGCAAACGCGGTCGTTTCCGAGGCCCAGAAAAAGGCAGAAGCATCCATCGCTGAGGCAAAGACCGAGGCCGAGGCCAAGATGCAAGGGGCCCAGCGCAGGACAGGTCTGGACGAGTTCCTCGTCGAGTCCGAGGCGGAAGCCGAGAAAGAGGCCAAGAAGGCCACAAAGGATTCAGAAAAGCGGGTCAAGGATATCCTGAACACCTCCGACGAGAAGATCAAGGAGGCAGTGGATTTCGTGATAAAGGAGGTTCTCCCACAATGAGTCATCAGAATATTGAGAACAAATTAATCGACAAGACCATCCTGCGGCGCAACGAGATCCTCGCAAACGCCAAGGCAAAGGCGGCCAAGATCGCCAATAAAGCCAAGGCCGAGAACAAGAGGATCGATGCACAGACCAAAGCATCAATAGAGACCATCATCGGCGGCGAGCTCAGGGCAGTTCACGACAGGATCGTCGGGGGCGCGCAGCTCCTGGGGAGAAAAGCCGTCATGGAGGCAAGGACAGTGGTATTGGGCAAGGTCTTCCAGAAGTCCATCGATGAGATGAAATCAATAATTGAAGGCCCCGACTATGACCAGCACCTCATGAAGCTGGCTGTTGAGGCCATATCGGTACTGAACGAGGACTGCATCGTCTACGCCAGCGAGAAGGACGCCGAGTACCTGAAAGCCAACATGGAGCAGCTTGCCCTAGGCGTAAAGGTCAAGGTCGAGACCTCACCCGTCGATATCGTCGGTGGGGTGAGCATAATCAACCTAGAGGGAACAAAAACAGTCTACAACACCTTAGAGTCAAGGCTCAAGGAAGCGGAGACCAGGCTAACCGCAATGGTAGCCGAGAAACTGGGAGTGATCTAAGATGGCAGAGAGACTAGAAGGAACAATCGAGAGAATCAACGGCTCGCTAATCATCGGAAAATTCAAAGAAGAGCCCAAGATGGGCGACCTCATCGAGGTAGGAGACCTGAAACTCATGGGTGAGATCGTCAGGCTCAGTAAGGACACCGCTTTCATCCAGTGCTACGAGTCCACGGCAGGACTCAAGCCGGGTGAGCCGGTCATCGATATCGGTACCCCCCTCGTCGCGGAGCTGGGCCCAGGACTGATGGGCCAGATCATCGACGGCGTAGCCAGGTCAGAGACCGAGCTATGGGAGCTCACAGGGCCATTCATCAGCAGGGGCGCGAACATCCCGCCACTGAACAGGGAAAAGATCTGGAAGTTTGAGGCAACAGCCAAGGCTGGCGACAAGGTCAGCGCAGGCGATGTCATCGGAACAGTCCAGGAGACGGAGACCTTCGTCCACAAGATCATGATCCCGCCAAACCGTGAGGGGACCATCAAGAGCATCAAGACAGGCGAGTACACCATCGAACAAGCGGTAGGCGTCCTTGAGACAGCCGACGGCGTCGTGGATCTCAAGATGATGCAGGTCTGGCCCGTCAGGGTTGGCAGGCCAATAAAGGAAAGGCTGGCACTATCCCAGCCCCTCATCACGGGCCAGAGGGTCATCGATACCTTCTTCCCGTGCGCCAAGGGAGGCGCGAGCGCCATTCCGGGCGGCTTCGGGACCGGTAAAACGGTCACGCTACAGCAGATCGCAAAGTGGAGCGACGCAGACATCATCGTCTACATCGGCTGCGGAGAGCGCGGCAACGAGATGGCGGACGTAGTCGAGCAGTTCCCAGAGATCGAGGACCCAAAGACGGGCAAGAAGCTAATCGAGAGGACCATCATCATCGCCAACGTATCCAACATGGCGGTATCCGCCCGTGAGGCAAGCATCTACATGGGCATCACCATCGGAGAGTACTTCAGGGACCAGGGATTCGATGTCAGCCTAATGGCCGACTCAACGAGCAGGTGGGCCGAGGCACTCAGAGACATCTCTGGACGCCTTGAGGAGATCCCCGCAGAGGCGGGGTTCCCGGCGTACCTATCCGACCGCATCGCAAACATCTACGAGCGGGCGGGCAGGGTCAAGGTCCCGGCAACCGATGACAGGGAAGGAAGCCTGACAATCCTTGGCGCGGTATCACCGCCGGGCGGGGACTACTCGGAGCCAGTCACAACCACCACACTGAGGTTCATCGGGACATTCTGGGCGCTGGACAGCGCGCTAGCGTACAGGAGGCACTTCCCGGCCATCAACTGGCTGAGGAGCTTCAGCAGGTACCTGGATGTCGCGGCCAGATGGTGGGGTGCGCTAGACCCCACATGGGAGCCCACAAGGGCATTGGCGCTTAGAATCCTGGAGGAGGCGGCGGAGATCGAGGAGACCGCGCGTATCATCGGAGAGAAGGCCCTACCGGACGACCAGAGGCTGATCCTGCTAGTGGCAGAGATGCTGAGGGAGGGCTTCCTGGTCCAGAGCGCGTTCCACGATATCGACCGCTACTGTGCACCCGAGAAGCAGGTCAAGCTGATGAAGATATTCACCGACTTTTATAACACGGTCAGGCCGCTGATCGAGCAGGGAATCCCAATCGACCAGGTACGTGAACTGGATGTAATCAGGGAGATCATGAGGCTCAAGGAGAGGGAAGGCACCGATCCAATTGACGCGGCGAGGATCCAGATGCTGAACGAGATAGATGCACTGGCCAAGCAGTACGAGGGGGAAAACGCATGAGCATAGTATACAAGACAACAACCGAGATCAAGGGCCCCATCCTCATGGTGCAAAACACCAAGGACGTGGCCTTCGACGAGATCGTTTACATCGAGAGGCCAAACGGCGAGATCGTCCAGGGAAGCGTACTGGACGTTAGCAGGGACTGGGCAATGATCCAGTGCTTCGGAGAGACAGCTGGACTGAACCTGAATACGAAGGTAACCTTCAGCGGTGACGTGCTCAGGATACCCGTATCCGAGGACCTCATCGGAAGGGTTTTCAGCGGGAGCTTTGAGCCCATCGACGGCATGCCCCCGATCATCGGCAAGGACCTGAGGGACGTAAACGGAGGCGTCATCAACCCGGCCGCCCGTGAGGTTCCAAAGGACTTCATCCAGACCGGCATGAGCGGCATCGACGGCATGACCAGCCTCGTCAGGGGCCAGAAACTGCCAATCTTCAGCGAGTCCGGCCTATCACACAATGAGCTTGCCGCGCAGATCGCAAGGCAGGCCACAATCCCAGGCTCTGAGAGCGATTTCGCCATCGTCTTCGGTGCCATGGGCATCAAGAACGAGGAGGCAGCCTATTTCAGGAGGGAGTTCGAGAAGACGGGCGCACTGAACAAGAGCGTCATGGTCCTCAACCTGGCGGACGACCCGCCAATCGAGAGGATCGTAACCCCACGTATCGCGCTAACCGTAGCCGAGTACCTGGCATTCGACCTTGGCATGCACGTGCTGGTCATCCTGACGGACATGACCAACTACGCGGAGGCCCTCAGGGCTATCAGCATCGCCAGGGAGGAGATTCCAACAAGGAAGGGCTACCCAGGCTACCTCTACAGCGACCTCGCAACAATCTACGAGCGGGCAGGACGTATCAAGGGCAAGCCGGGCTCAGTGACGCTGATGCCTATCCTCACCATGCCCGCGGGAGACATCACCCACCCCATTCCGGACCTAACCGGGTACATCACGGAGGGACAGATACTTCTCCAGCGTGAGCTCGCGCTGCGTGGACTATTCCCGCCGATGAACGTGCTCCCGAGCCTCAGCAGGCTCATGAAGGACGGGATCGGGGCGGAGACCACCCGTGAGGACCACCAGGACGTGTCCAACCAGCTCTACATGGCGTACGCGGAAGGCCAGAGGGCAAGGGGGCTAGTCAGGATCGTAGGAGCCGTCGGCCTCTCAGAGAGGGAGCGCCAGTGGCTCAGGTTCGCTGACAGGTTCGAGCAGGAGTTCATCAACCAGGGAATCTACGAGAACAGGACCATCGAGCAGACACTGAGCATCGCATGGGACATGCTTTCAGACCTACCTGAAGAGGAAATCATCAGGATACGTGAAGAGTACATCGAAAAGTACCACCCAGCGCACAAGAGTGAAGCATAACCATGTCTGCTACATCCGGAATCAGGCCCACAAAGGGCTACCTAATGGAGACAAAGAGGCGGATACTGACCGTTGAGAGGGGGACCGAGTTCCTAAAGCTCAAGCGGGATCAGCTCGCAAAGGAGCTGACAGAATCCCTCGATGTCCTAAAGGGTAGAAGGGGGCTACTCCTGGGTAACCTGGAGGAAGCCTACAGCGCCCTGACTGCGGCCTACCTGAGTTTAGGACCCACGGAGGTACAGAGCCAGACTAGGAGCATCAAGAACGCCCTGGACCTTGAGGTCCTGCCGCGGAGCGTCATGGGCGTGGTCTACCCCACGGTCAGGATCAAGACGATCCCAGAGATATCCGCGGAGCTGGATATCACCCTGGCAAACGCCGCCGAGAAGGTTTACGAGATCATCGAGGAGATCATCAAGCTGGCGGAGTTCGAGGAGCGGGTAGAGCGTATCGCCGACGAGCTGGGGACAACCAGCAGAAAGGTAAACGCACTTGAGAACATGGTCCTGCCAGACATGAGATACATAATCAAGTTCATCGAGGACAAGCTCGACGAGGAAGCAATGGAGGAGCTTGTCAGGATGAAGCTAATCGGAGGTGCCAAGAAATCGTAAGAATGAATCTAGGGACCAAGTACGTGGTCCTAAGGACACATGCAAGGATAAACGACCTTCTCAGCGTCGAGCAGATGAGGAATCTCGCCGACGCGCCGAACGTCCAGGAGTTCCTGCTGAGGCTCAAGGATACCTCGTACGGAGAGATCCAGGTGGAGGAGGACGACAAGATCGCCCTCAACCTTGAGAAGAACTTTATCAAAAAGTTCACCGAGAGAATCGAGGAGATAGTCAAGATCACCCCCAGCAATATGGGGGAGTTCCTGCACGCCTACTTTGATTTCCGGTTTGAGGTGCTGAACCTGAAGAGAATCCTCAGGGGAAAGTTCACCGAGAGCAGCAGCGAGGAGATAGCGGAATCACTGATCCCCATCGACCCTTACATCATCAAGGACTACGGGGAGCTGATATCATCGAACGACCTGGAGAGCCTTGTGCGGAAGCTGAGCGGTACCTCATACGAGTCCCTCATCGGGAAACTGGACCTGTACAAGGAGTACGATGCGCTGTGGCCCCTTGAGCTGGAGCTGAACTATATCTACGCCAGGAACATCCTGAGGCTCACGGAGAAGCTGTCCGCCAAGGACAGGCACATCGTCAACAGCCTCGTAAAGTACGAGACCGACGTCGAGAACGTCCTCATCGCCATAAAGCGGAGGGGAAAGGACGACGTCAACCTCGACGAGATATTCCCTGTGACCTATGGCATTGACAAGGACGACCTCAAGAAGATCATGGAGGCCGAGAGCCTATCCGATGCGATAGATAAGCTGAAGGACCCATACAACGAGGTCCTTGCGCCCATCAAGACAGGTGATATCGCACTTGTCAGGGCCATGCTAAGGAAAGGCAAATACGAGACAGCGACGGCAGCCCGCGCTGGCGACCAGTTCGGGTTCAACGTCATACTGGCTTTCCTGGTCTACAGCGAGATCGAGAAGGACAACCTTGTCGGCCTCTCATGGGGTAAGGCACAGGGCCTCGACAGCGAGGACCTGATGAAGTACATCGTCATCCCCTGGGACTAACCTTTTTACCCTATTTTTACATCTTATTTCTCATGAACCACTCAATCGAGTCCGTATATTTTGATGGAAAAGGCAAGGATTACACAGAGGAGACCCTGAAGCTGGCGAAGAAGAGAGCCGACGAGCTGGGTATCAAGGACATCGTCATCGCGTCCTACACGGGGTACGCTGGCGTGCTGGCCTCAGAGGTATTCAAGGGATACAACCTTGTCGTGTCAGCCGGCATGATGGGGTTCACCGAGCCAAACGTCCACAGGATGGACGACGAGAACAGGGACAAGATGGAGGCCAACGGGGCCAAGGTCTTCTACCACCTCCACGCCTTCGGTGGACTTGGCAGGGCAGTGAAGCAGAGGTTCGGACCCATCCAGGTTGACGAGATAATCGCCAACGTCCTCAGGGTGTTCAGCCAGGGCGTCAAGGTGTGTCTTGAGATCAGCTGTATGGCGTGCGACGCGGGCCTGATCAAGGCAGGGGAGCCCGTGGTCGCCATCGGTGGTAGCGGTGGAGGAGCGGATTCAGCTACTGTCCTGTTGCCAAGTAACACACACAGGTTCTTCGACACGAAAGTGCTGGAAGTAATCTGCAAGCCCAGGGTCGGCTAAAAAACTCCTTATTTCTGCAGGATCGCTGTCTTTACCCACCACCTCAGCAGTGGTGCCATGAGTATCAGCCAGTTCGCCATGAATGACATAGTTTTGGGGTCCATGTGTCCTGTCTCCGTCCTTTCTTAGTGGAAGGGTAATATACCTTATCGGTATCTACCGATAATATCGAACAGTAATCCATGTTATTAACTTGTGTATCAGGCGGAAAAGGCGTGATTTTCAGGCACTATAAATGTTAAAATGATTCAGCAGAGTGATTAAAATTAGCATAAAACAATCAATTTATGACCATAAATATGATTGAACCGCACCCATTTAACCCAGAATCATCGACGTGAAACGGGGGGGGGAGATTCAAGCCTACTGTAAACGGTTATATCCGCGGGTCATGCCTAGTGACGAGATGATCCGGATCGACAGGGAGGTCTTCATGGGGATGAAAGCCCTCGCGGAGGACAACCATCCCAACGAGGTAATCGTATTGCTCAGGGGCAAACGATCTGGAGACGAATATCACATTACTGAGTACCTGATCCCGCCCTTTGGCTTTGGCTCAAGGAGGTCCGCAGGCTTCCCCTCCCATATGCTTCCCATGGATTTCAGCATACTGGGAACTGCACACAGCCACCCCAGCGGGAACCTGAGTCCCTCAACTAGGGATTTGCACAGTTTCTACGGACGTATTATGATGATCATCGGTCCACCCTACTCCATGGACAACGTCGCTGCCTACACAAAACAGGGCAAACCAATACCCGTCGAGGTCAAATCCAGTTAGCCGCCGACTATGATCGGGAAAATCACTACCGTATCCCCCGGCTTCAGCTTCGCAGAGTCCCACAGCTTCTTGTTGTTCACCGCGACCCCAATCACCCTCCTGTCAAAGGCGTACAGGGTGTCCTTCCCGAGGGTTGAGATGAACTCGCGAAGGGTGGTGCTGGACTCCACCTTGAGTGTCATTGGTTTCGGGTACACGTTTCCTCAAGATGAATGGCTTATCTTATAGTTTGTCCAGGCCCAGCTCCTTGTAACGCTGCTTGTAGCGTTTATGCCATGTATCAACGTTGGCTGATGTGACGTAGTTCTTGTGGTGCCTGAACCCGCCCTTTGCCGTGTGGGGGATGTGCATGATCTCATGAATGAGTGTGTGGTCCTGTGCCTCCGGCGGGTAGTAATCGAATATCTCGTGTATCACCTCTATGACGTACGTTGGCTCCATATCCAGTGATTGCTGCCAGATCCTCCCGAGGCCGTGGACCCTGGCGATGGTCCTTTTTGCCTTGCTCCCCCTGCTCCTGATGCAGCGTATGTTATCGAGGTCCAAGTGGTCGAACTTTAGCACGTCCACAATTTTCTCGATCCTTTCCCTGATATCGGGGGCGTCATAGTACTGGATCATACTCCATTACTCGGGCGGCGTGTTTATTGATGATTTGGATCGAAGGCTTTAATGGTTGGATGATCCATCCAATGGTATCTTGAACTCCTCAAGAACAGATCCAAGAAAGATCGCCATGGTGGCCCTCCTTTCAGCGGCGGCCATTGCGTCCAACTATCTGCTCATTGGAGTCCCCAACGTAAAATTCATGGACCTGATTGTCTTCACCGCGGGCTTCATCATGGGGCCTGCAATGGGCGCATCAACAGGCGTCATGGTCTGGCTCGTGTACGGCACCATCAATCCATACGGGTTCAGTCTGCCCATTTTGGGTGCGACCATGCTGGGTGAGGCTGTGTACGGGGTAGCTGGTGGGGTATATGGGCGGAGTACCAAGCCCCTTGGCTACGGGGTCGATCCGTGGGCCGCTGTGATGGGATTCGTGTTGACCTTTATCTATGACATATTTACTAATATAATCTCAGCATACACTGTCGGAATCCCCATCTTTGTAGGTCTGATGACAGGTATCCCGTTCATGTTGGCGCATGTCCTGAGCAATACAATGTTCTTCGGGTTAGGGTTCAAGCCTTTATCGAGTTCAATAAAAAAGGTGTTAGGTGAATGAGTGAACAGACATACAAACTTGCGGCAGCGGCGCTGCTTTGCACAACGATTCTAGCTGGAGTGCTTGCGTTCCAGTACAACGGACAGCTCCAGGCGGTTGAGCACGAGTACGAGCTCCTACTGGAGGAGCTGGAGGACAACACGGCGGTTATCAGCATCAGGGTTGATTTTGGGGACGATACCGTCACATGGTTTAACGATACACGAGTGCCTTTAGGAACAAACTTCCTGAACGCGACCGGGATGATATCTGATCTGGAGGTCCAGAGCTCAGAGTGGGGCGTCTTCGTCTCATCCATAGACGGCGTTGGCGGCGCTGCTGACAACTTCTGGCTGTGGGACTACTACGACGAGGGCTGGCAGATGGGTCCAGTGGGTGCTGACCAGTGGATCGTGCACGACGGCGACATCCTCAGTTGGACTTATACCTCCTTCGAGTGAGTGTAGGATATGGAACAGGTTCAGGCACTTCAGCGGATGGCGGGCAAGACGGCACCGGGGCGGACCCCTGATTTTACCGCTGCCCACCTGCTGTATGCTTTGAGCCTGTTAAGGGAGAACCGGATCGGGCGTAAGCAGTTAGCCGAGAACCTCAGGGTCGGGGAGGGCACGGTTCGCACGATTCTCTCGCGGTTATCAGATGACGTGCTGATCGAGATATCTCGGCCAGGCGTTTCTTTGAGTCCTGACGGCGTATTTTTTCTCGAATCAATTGAAACTAGGTTGACGTGGGGGGTGTTTCCCGCTACCGATCTCACCGTCTCCGATTACAACCTGTTCGTCCTCATCAGGAATGCGGCTGATATGGTTCGATACGGTTTGGAGCAGAGGGATCAAGCCCTGATTCACGGCGCGGTGGGCGCGACCACGCTTGTACGAAGCGGTAACCTATGGATTCTCCCTGGAACAGGGGAGGAGGTAACCCTTGATATTACGGAAAAGGAGCTTGCTCCGGAAGATGGAGATGTGTTTGTCATTGGCACTGGAGTTGACTCTTTCTCCGCTGCCCTTGGCGCTTTTTCAGCGGCTCTTCATCTCGTTTCCTAGGTTTCCTGTGCGCAGAAATACCTCCAAACTTGCGTCAAGCTTTGCTTTTATCCTGATAACAGAGCGGGTAGGGATTAACCCTAAATCACCCCGCGGTACCCGGTAAGTATGTATCACTTCGGGTATGGCTCAAACCTCAACATCGAGTTCCTGAGAAGGTACCTCCCCAGCGCGGAGTTCGTGCAGAAGGCTTACCTGCCAAACTTTGAGATTCAGTTCAGGTTCTGGAGCAAGAAACGCCAGGGCGGGCTGAGCACGATCATGCCAAAGCCGGGGAACCTGGTCCACGGCGTCATCTACGAGTGCGACGAGGAGGAGATGGTCGAGCTTGACAGGATCGAGAGCGTACCACAGGGCCTCTACACGAGGGACACCATGCTGGTGCTGGGGGAGGATGGTAACTGGCACGAGGCTGACCTGTACAGGGTGACCAAGCCAAAGGGGCCGTTCACTCCGGCGAAGAGCTACGTGGAGCTGATGCTGATCGGTGCAAGGGAGCACAAACTGGCCCCGGAGCACATCAAGGTGATTGAGGCGATCTACGCCAGGTCGGAGTAGACTAATTCTCCACCGATTATAGTCATCAACACCTTGGCTTCCAGTATCGTCTCGTGGGGCTCAGTCGTTATGTCAGTGTCGAGGACAACGAAATCGGCCATCTTGCCCGCTTCTATCGACCCCTTGATGTCCTCAGACCCTTCAAGGTACGCCGCGTTCCACGTGTAGGCCCGGAGTGCGTCCATGATTGGAACTGCTTCGTCCTTGCACAGGTACTGGCCCGTCCTCGATTTCCTGGCGACGCAGCCGTAGATGCCTGTCAATGGCCAGCTGGTGCCGAAGCCGTCGCTGTTTCCAGCCGCGACGATGCCGTGGTCCCTGAAGCTCTTCATGGGGTAGTAACCGCAGAGGCGGTCTGGGCCCA
>CAYLJH010000003.1:0-29270 GCA_964383685.1 uncultured Candidatus Bathyarchaeia archaeon
ACTCCAATCAGGGGAGACTCTGCGCTATTTAGGGTTAACGGAAAGGTTTTTTATTAATAATTACGGGCGCAGAGTCTGCCTGTGCCGTTTTCCACATAGGAAAGTGTTTTAAACCGCGTGCATGTAGAAGGGGCGTCAAGGTGTCCGTTGTGACTGGTGACTATAAAACAAATTAGAGTTTACGCGCCCGGCAGTATTGCTAACCTTGGACCTGGTTTTGATGTATTCGGAATCGCCCTAGAAGGTCTAGGCGATATCATAGTTCTCAAGGAATCACCCGAGCCAGGGGTCAAGATAGACGTACAGGGGGTTGGGGCAAACAAAATACCGTCTGACCCGGAAAAGAACAGTTCAGGAGCGATCCTGAACCACATTATTGAACAATACGAACCCAGGCACGGGTTCAACGTTGAGATTAGAAAGGGGATACCACCCGGCACAGGCATGGGAAGTTCAGGGGCATCGGCGGCGGCGACTACCGTCGCGGTTAACGAGATGCTGGGGCTCCACCTCAGCGACAGGGAGCTGGTCAAGCTGGCAGCCCTCGGTGAGGGCGCGGTAGCAGGGGCACCCCACGCGGATAACGTCGCCGCCAGCCTACTGGGTGGTTTCATCCTCGTCGGCGAGGACTGGGACGTCATCAGGCTTGACGCCCCGCGGTTCGGAATCGTGGTTGTTGTCCCCGATATCTACATCGAGAACAAGACCAAGAAGGCCAGGGAGCTACTGCCCAAGAAGGTGCCGCTCAAGGACGCCGTGAAGAACATCATGCACGCGTCTAGGATGGCCTTGGCCATCGCCCAGAAGGACGCCGAACTGTTCGGGAGGAACATCAACGACAGCCTCATAGAGCCATACAGGGCCACCATGACACCAAACTTCTGGGACGTGAAACAGGCCGCCCTGGATGCCGGTGCATACGGCTGCAGCATCAGCGGGGGCGGGCCTAGCCTGTTCGCTGTGGGTGAGAACATCTACGAGATCGGCGACGCTATGCAGAAGGCTTTTGGCAAGATAGAGTCAACTTGTTACCATACACAGCCCAGCAACAGAGGAACAAGAGTGATTTGATGGCACAGTTCAAATGCATACGCTGCGGGCAGACCGCCCCGGCTAGCGATAACTATGTCTGCCCATGCGGCGGACTGTACGAGGTACACCACGAGTTTGGTGAGGTATCCCGAGAACTATTCGATGACAAGCTACGGGAACTGAACTCAAACTGGAGCAGCGGGGTATGGAGGTACAAGGAGCTAATCCACCCCGAGCTGGACCCAAAGTACATCGTTTCGAGGCCGGAGGGCAACACCAACCTGTACATGAGGCAGAGGGTGTCCGAGTACGCCGGCATCGATGGAATTTACATGAAGCACGAGGGTGAGAACCCATCGGGGAGCTTCAAGGACAGGGGTATGACCGTCGGCGTATCAATGGCGGTACAGAGCGGCGCAAGGAAAGTCGCGTGCGCGTCAACGGGGAATACCTCTGCGTCAATGGCGGCGTACGCCGCCCAGGCAGGGCTGGAGGGAATAGTGTTCGTCCCTGAGGGCATGATTGCCTACGGCAAGCTGGCTCAGGCTCTTGCGTACGGGTCTAATGTCATCCAGATCAAGGGAAACTTCGACGATGCAATGGGCCTCATCAGGGACGGCGCAAAGCGCCTGGGGTTTTACATCCTCAACAGCATAAACCCGTGGAGGATCGAGGGCCAGAAGAGCATCGTATTCGAGATGATCCAGCAGAGGGGATGGGAATCACCTGACTGGATCGTGGTGCCCGCCGGGAACCTGGGGAACACCTCGGCCTTCGGCAAGGCGTTGAGGGAGCTTAAGCAGCTGGGGCTCATCGACAAGGTACCAAGAATAGCAGCCATACAGGCCGAGGGCGCAAACCCGTTCTACAAGCTGTGGCACAGCGTCGAGAAGAAGCTGGAGCCAATGAAGCCTGACACCATAGCGTCAGCCATTAAAATCGGTAACCCGGTTAGCTGGGAGAAGGCATTGAGGAGCATCAGGGATACCAACGGCACCGTTGAGCAGGTCTCAGACAGCGAGATCATGGACGCGAAGGCCATCATAGACGCCAGCGGTATAGGATGCGAGCCGGCATCGGCGGCATCAGTGGCTGGGGCAAGGAAGCTCAGGGAAATGGGGGTCATATCCAGCGACGACCAGGTGGTCTGCATACTGACGGGCAACCTGTTGAAGGATCCGGACACCACGGTCAATTACCACCTGGAGGGCGTCAGCGCAAGGTACAGCAACAAGCCGAGGGTCGTGGAAGCCGACCTGGATAAGATCGAGGCAGTTTTGAACCGAGTCAACATAACCGCGCCGGGTCAAGAGGTTAAACACATTGGAAATTGAGGTAATGAAGCTCGGGGGCAGCATCCTACAGAGCATCGAGACATTTGGAAGGGCAACGGAGATAGTTCAGAACGAGATGGCACAAGGAAAGCTGCCGATATGCGTCGTATCAGCCATGAAGGGTGTCACTGACCTGATCATCGGGGCGCTAAACGGATGTCTCAGCGACCCTGGTTACGACCCGAAGGTTTTCGTCATGGACCTGTTCGAGAGACACCTGATGGCGTTGCCGCCAGGTGTTGAGCCGGACGAGGCCATGGAGACGGAGTTCGAAAAGCTACTCCACGTTCTCTCTTACATCAAATCAAGCGGTGAGCTGGTCGACTCGGTCTACGCTTACGCTGTGAGCAGGGGAGAGAACCTGTCATCAAGGGTGTTGAGCATTCACCTGGCCAACGCCAAGGTTGAGAACAGGTGCTTCTACGGCGAGGAACTCATGGTCACTGACGAGAACAACAAGGAAGCCGCCGTGATACTGGACGAGACCAGGGTCAGGCTCCAGCTCCTCCTCAGCCCCGTGCTGGAGAAGGACATCGTCCCCATCATCGCGGGGTTCGCTGGCAGGAGCGAGAGCGGCAAGGTGACCATCCTGGGCAGGGGAGGCACAGACGACACCGCGGTCAACATTGCGTACGGGCTCGGGGTCAGGAGGACCATCAAGTACGTCATGGAGAAGGGCATCATGAGCATCGACCCCAAGTTCATCAGGGAGCTCAGGGAGGATCACCCGGATATCATGGCGCAGTTCTATGACCTGCCCGAGCCGAAGGTCATTCCGTACCTCAGCTACGTCGAGGCGTCCGAGCTCCTCAGGGAGGGTAGGACCAAGGTGGTCCATTACAAGGTGCTGGACCCGTTGATGAAGGGCAACATCGAGCTCCAGATCAAGAACTATTACGACGAGGATAGCGAGGGCACCATCATCGGCAAGGTCGAGGAGGCGTTCTACGCGGACAACGAGCCAAGGCCAAAATCCATCAGCTACCAGCGGGGGCTGGTGGGGGTCAGGTTCCTGCCAAGCCAGAGCATCACGCCGGTAGAGGTCTATGGCGAGGTGTTCAGCGCGTTATCAAAGAAAGGCGTGGACGTACGCTACGTATCCACATCAGGGTACCAGCTCAGCTTCCTGATGCCAAAGGAAGACCAGAAGAGGGCAATCGAGGCCCTCAAGGAGCTGGATATAGCCTTAGAGGTAGCGCCGTTGAAGGGCGTAAAGGGCACCTTCAGCGTCGTGGGCAGCGAGATGAGGGGCATGAAGGGTTTCTTCAGCCGCCTCACAGGGGTGCTGGCCCGTCACGGGGTCAACATAGAGCAGGCCACACAGCCCAACACCGAGAACATCATCAGGTTCAGCATTGACGACGATGATATCCCGATGGCGGTGGCGGCAGTTTACAACGAGTTTTTCAAAGGAGGATAATAAGATGAGCAAGAAACAAGCAATTATCATTGGAGCAACTGGGGCCGCTGGTCAGAACATAGTCGAGTTCACCGCGAATCACCCCTGGTTTGAGATAGGGTGCGTATCGGCATCTGAGAGAAGCCACGGAAAGAGCTACCGCGAGGCCACAGCCAAGGCCGCCTTCTTCAGGGAGGAGCCAAAGGACGAGATCATGGACATGAAGGTCATCGGGGCGGACCATGTTGACCCCAGGGACTATGACGTTGCCTTCAGCGCGCTCCCCACGGAGATCGCCAAGATCCAGGAGGCAAAGTTCGCAAAGCACATCCCGGTCATCAGCACGGCCTCGGCCTACAGGTACGAGGCAGACACGCCCGTTCTCCTGCCTGATGTCAACCCGAGCCACATCGACATGATCGAGGGACAGAGGGCGAACAGGGGATGGAACGGCTACATCGTACCGGGACCCAACTGTACAACCATCGGCCTGGTATCAACGTTGAAGCCGCTGATGGACGAGTACGGCGTCGATGTGGTCAGCATGGTGAGCATGCAGAGCCTTTCAGGCGCAGGAGCCAAGGGACTCGCAGCGGACAGCGAGTACAGGATCAACGCGCTGAAGAACGTCATCCCCCTCATCGGCGGCGAGGAGGAGAAGGTATTCATGGAGACAAACAAGATCCTCGGCGACATGGTCGGCGGGAAGCTCATTGATGCGTCCATCAACATCCACTCCACCTGCACCAGGGTTGACGTCAAGATCGTCCACACCGAGGCAATTCACCTCGGGCTGGGCAAGGCGGCATCGGCAGAGGAGGTCAAGGATATTTTCACTGCCTACAGGTCAGAGGCGCAGGACCTCAAGCTACCATCAGTGGCAGAGCAGCCCATCATCGTGGTCGAGGATGAGGACGGGCCACAGCCCAAGAAGCACGGTGACTACCCCAAGATGGTTACACTCGTTGGTAGGCTCAGGGAGAACCCCCTGTTCAAGAATGGCATCAGCTACGTCATAACAAGCGACAACCTTGAGAAGGGCGCTGGCGGCGGGGCCGTCCTGTCCGCGGAGTACCTGAAGGTTAAGGGTCTACTCTAGACTCTCTTTTTTTCACCAATAATTTTCATTATCTCAGACAATAGTGAAGGATTAAGTGAAACGTGGGTTTGCCCAGTGGACTTGTATTCAACAACCAAGTTGAGTCTAACCAACACTTTCAACGATTTTCTAACGTTTTTACGGTCATGTTTGGGAAATCCTCGGACCACCGAAGTCTCATCAGTATGACGCCCTCCGATGTAATGGTTTAAGAACATCTTTTTCAGTAATTTTAACTCATATGCCGATAGGTCTCTACCGCCATATTTTATCATGAGTGTTTGTTAACAGTTTATTTATTAAGTATGTTGATACTATATCAGAAATCAATTATCCATGGACATCAATGTTAAATAATGTGGACATTGAAGTTACATAATAAGTGAAAGATATGTCTTCAAACGAACAAAAGGGAAGCTTTGACGAGGGACCATTCCAGAGATTATTTGGCCCCAATGCAACAATAAAAGTCCTTGATTTCCTCACCACACACGAAGATTTCGATTACTCAATAAACGAAATAGCTGAGTATACGGGGGTTCACAGAAGAACAGTGTCAAGAGTTATCCCAACTCTTGAATATTACCTAGTTGTGAAAAAAAATAGGAAAATTGATAGAGCCAATATGTACAAGATAGACAAAGAGATAAAAATCTCATCAATGTTACGTAAATTGGCCTATGGTATAGCCACACATGACGCCGAGATAACTGTGGAACAAGAAATGAGTAAGCTATCTGAAACTGAAGAGAAGACGAGAATACTAGCAGTCCCTGATTAGACCTCAAACTGGAAATCTTTCATTACAGGACAATCGGTTGCCCTTATACTGGGCTCAAAGAACCCGAGGTCGGGCCTTTTATTGCACTCGATGAACATGCTGCCCTCGACGCTATTTCTGTTTGACAGGCTGCATGATCTGAATAGTACGCTGCCGCCGTATATGGCATGGGGGCATTTTACGCATGTCTGGTCTGTCTCGAATGTCATAGCTTTAATCCTCCGTACTGTGTCCTGAGGGCCAGTAACGCGCTCTCAAGATGGGTGAACTCGTCAAGGTCGTCTGCGCCCCTGAGGTACAGGAACGCATCGTCCTCGGTGTGCCTCCCCTGCAGGCGATCAACTGAGGCGAGTTGCTTCGAGAATAACCCAGTCTTGAAGCTGAACCCGTCCTCAGGCAGGGCCACCAGCTCAGGTGCCTCCGATGAATATGGCCCGTCGAATATCTCCTCCTTTGTGAACACGGTCTTGACCACGCGCCTGCCCCCTATCCTGACGCTGGTGAGCAGGTCCCTTATCTCGTCCTCAAGGTCAGCCCTTTCAGATACCTTCACCGACCCACGTGGGAACCTGGACTCGGTGTTCAGGTATATCTTGTTGGTCTCGGCCGCGAATGCCCTAGAGTTTGCCCTGACCGCGTTGTAGTTTGCCTCAGGTTTGTCTTCAACCGTGAGGTACCCCTCCTCCTTGAACAGGGTGTTGATGTTGTATGCAGTTCCCGAAGATGTCATCCCGTGGTCGCTCAGCATCATCAGCGCCGTGTCCTCGGGGAATGAAGCTGTTATCTCTCCTATCGCCTCGTCCACGAGCCTGAAGTAATCAATGAATTCATCGTGGTACTGGTTCCTCGTGTTCTCGTACGCGTCCCAGAGGTAGTGTCCGATCCTATCGGTCCCCGTGATGACGAAGAACGCCATGTCCCACTTGGAGTCAAGGAGCTTCAACCCTACCTCGACCCTTTTTCTGAGTGTCTTTTTCAGCTCCTCGATGAAACCGGGTATCTCAGACTCGCTGAAGGGAGCCGTTACATCGACCATGTAACCAGTCTCGGCGAGCCATTTTGACTGCTCAGCCGGGTAAATTGCTTTCTCGACCTGGGGTGAGACGAAGCCCGAGATGTGGACGCCGTTCAGTGCCTGCGGCGGGTACGTCGCCGGGACGTTTATGAGGATTGTTCTCTTGTCGTGGTTCCGCTGCCAGAATGGCTGGGTCTTGAGCCTCATGCTGTGGTGGTAGGATACTGTGTACGAGTTGGGAAGGAAATCGGTGAACCCGAATATCCCGTGCTCGCCTGGGTTCCGTGCGGTGAATATGCTGCTCCATGAGACGGCGGAGTTGGGGGGCATGCTGGTCCTTGCCTTGGTTATCGCGCCCTCACTGAGAAGGCCCTTGGTGTTTGACATGATGCCCCTGTCGGCCAAGTCAGTGAGCAACCCGTATGGGACCCCGTCAAGACCTATTATCGCCGCTTTTTGCATCAAGTAACCTCACACCTGTTGGATTGTTACCACTACGGAGTAGTAGTAAATAACTGTATCTGTATATTTTCGGGTACATCCAGACCCCTCATTTTTTATCCTTTAAAAACGACTGAATTACCGATCACTATGAAAGAGTTCAGCCTCATAGCCACGGGTGACAGCCTCATCACCATGAAGCAGAGGGTCCACAGCGAGCCCGAGTTCACCAGGCTCGTCAACCTAATCAGGGAAGTGGACTGCGCATTCGCAAACCTGGAGATGAACCTCCATAACTACGAGGAGGATTGCTACCCCGCGGCAGAATGCGGGGGTACGTACACCAGAGCCCACCCCAGCATCCTCAAGGAACTCCTCTGGATGGGGTTTGATATGTTCAGCACCGCCAACAACCACAGCATGGATTACATGTACGGCGGCCTCATGAGCACCGTCAAACACCTGAAGGATGCAGAGGCATCGTATGCTGGCACTGGGATGAACCTGGCGGAGGCGAGGGCACCAGGCTACATGGAGACATCAAACGGGAGGGTTGGGCTCATATCCGCGTGCAGCACATTCATAAACTTCGGCAGGGCAGGGGACCAGCGACGGGACATGCACGGCAGGCCAGGGCTGAACCCGCTGCGTTACTCGAAATGGTACGAGGCGAGGGCCGAGACCATCAAGAAGCTCAAGGAAATTGAGGCCGAGCTCAACCTTTTACCGGTCCGCCAGATCCCCGACAGCTATCACCTAATGAACACCAAGTACGTCGAGGGGGACGACGTTGGCCTTCACACGCAGCCGCATCCCCAGGACATGGAGGGTAACCTTGAGGCAATCAGGGACGCGAGCAAGCAAGCCGACTGGGTCCTGTTCACCCTACACGCCCACGAGGGGTACCCCGGCGACACGGAGAGGCCAGCCGAGTTCATAGAGGCATTCGCAAGAATAGCCATAGACGAGGGGGCCCACTGCTTCATCGGCCACGGCCACCACGCCATGAAGGGAATCGAGATCAGGAAAGGGAGACCCATCTTCTACAGCCTGGGAAACTTCATCTTCCAGAACGAGACCGTTGAGAAGATGCCCTCCGATTTCTATGAGAGGTACCTCCTCGACCCGTACTGCGGTGTGGTCTCGGACGCTTACGATGAGAGGCAGACCGCTAAGGGAGCGCCTGGGTGGCCGAAAGGGACATGGTTCACCAAGGACGAGAAGTACTGGATGAGCATCGTGCCCAGGATGGAGTTCAAGGGCGACAAGCTCGACGAGCTACTACTCTACCCCATCGTGCTGGGCATGGGCGAGCCCAGGAGCCAGAGGGGGAGACCCATGATGGCCACCGGGGAGATGGCTGAGAAGATACTCGACATCATCGCCAAGCTATCAAAGCCCTACGGGACCCAGATGGAGATCGTGGACGACGTCGGCGTGGTCTGGCTCAAGTAGAGCCAAAGAACACACACGGTGTTGTCGCCACCCGGTTAGGACAAATCGCTATATGGAAAACGTGGGAGTACGGATGGGAAAAGGTGTTCGCCCGTCAAACGGCGATTCAGCCCACCCTTTCCCGTTATGTCACCCTGTGGTCCTTGTCCTCGTCTGGCGTCGTCACCGGTTTGATAATTAATGATCCTTCCTTGACCGCCCATGTCCTCAGACCGGCGTACTCGATACTATTTTCCTCAAGAAGCCTCTGGGCCTCGGGCTCCTTCCCCTCAGGGACGTAAAGGAAGAACTTTTTCAGCTTGTACGTGATACCGGCAAGGTCTGACAGCGCCCTCCATATGGATACCTGGTCGGCACTCACGGTCTCCTTTGACTCGACCTCGCAGATGACCCTCAGGTCACCATTCTCGAACGTGCTCACGATTGACGGTGTGTACCTTTCCTCGCCCACCTCGATGATGAGCTGCTCCTCCAGGTAGTCGTTGGTGTAGACGCCCCAGGTTATGTCCCAATCATCCTGGTCGATGAACGGGAAACGGGTGGCTGCTATGGCCCTGCCCACCCTGCGCAGCATCTCCTCCGTGGAAATCATGTGCATGTTATTAGCTCGCGCCGATAATACGGTTGTGCCTGATTTTTTATAATACGGAAATCATTCTCTGCACGATTATTATGGGCTCAATCCACGCTGACAAGGTTCTGCTGAACGGCAAGATCATCACGGTAGACCCCAATGACTCAATCGTCGAGGCTGTCGCGGTCCTTGGAAACACGATCGTGGCGGTCGGGTCAAACGATGAGGTAAAGAAATACGCAGGACCCGAGACGGAAGTCATTGACCTTGGGGGAAAGACAGCCATGCCTGGTATCATTGACAGCCACACCCACCCGACCGGCATCGCGGAGGGGTACCTCAAGGTGAACTGCAGGGCGCCTCCCGTGAGGAACATCAAGGACCTGCAGGACTTGGTAGCTGCAAAGGTCAAAGAGGTTGAACCCGGCGTATGGGTCCAGGGGACGGCTTACAACGACTCCAAGCTGGAGGAGAGGAGGCAGATGACGAGGTGGGAGCTTGATGTCGTCGCCCCTGATAACCCGGTGATATTAACATCAGACACAGGTCACCAGTGTATCGTCAACAGCCTGGCACTTGAGACAGCTGGAATCTCCAAGGACTCGCAGGACCCACCGGGCGGCGAGTACGACAGGGACGACAACGGCGAGCCCACGGGCCTCATATACGAGATGGCAATGGGCGAGGTGAGGAAACACATCCCGCCGTACACCGTGGCGGAGGTCAGGGAGTCCTACAGGAAAGTCGTGGACCAGTTCAGCAGGTGGGGTATAACGTCAACCCACAACGCCAGCGGTAGAAAAACGGGAATAAGGGCGTACAAACAGCTACTTGACCTCGGCGTCAGGCAGGTTAGGATGAGGCTCATGGTGAGCGTCAACAGCGAAAAGCCCGGCGATGTCGTAGATTCCCTGGTGATGGCGGGTATAGAGTCCGGGTTCGGGGATGACTGGCTCCAGGTCATGTCCACCAAGATCATGGGGGACGGCTCGGGTGCAGGTGGAACCGCAGGGGTCTACACGCCACAGCACAGGGGTACAATGGGCCTTGGCATAATGATGACCGACGAGGCGGAGATTGAGAGGCTGGTGCTCCAGTCACACGACGCGGGGCTCAGGGTGAGCATCCACAGCATCGGTGACAGGGGGGTAGATGTGGCGCTTGACGCCATCGAGAAGGCACAGAAACGGAACCCGATTCCTGATATGAGGCACCGGCTTGAACATAACAGCTGCTGCACGCTAAAACAGCTCAAGAGGATCAAGGAGCTGGGAGTCATTCCTAGCAGCAGCATCGGGTACATGTACGGTCTCGGCGACCAGTACGCCGAGAACTTCGGTGAGGAGCGGAGCAGGTGGCTGCACCCCCACAAGACCATGAAGGAGATGGGCATCATAGCGGGGGGCAACAGCGACTGCCCCGTCACCTATTACAGCCCATTCGTCCAGATGTACGCGGCCGTGACAAGAAAGTCAAGCAGCGGACAGATGGTTGGACCCGAGGAGGCCATTGATATCATGGATACTATCAGGGTCTACACTTGGAACGGTGCCTACATGAGCAAAGAGGAGGACAAGCTTGGGAGCATCGAGCCCGGAAAGCTTGCTGATATCATCGTCCTTGACAGGGACATACTCACCATCGACCCTGAGGACCTGTTAAACGTCCAAGTGCTCACAACGATGGTGGACGGCAAGATCGTCTACGAGGCTTAAACCTACTCGTAGGCCCTGCCTGTCTCAGAGCCGCCTTTTTTCAGTTTCTCACGTACGCCCTCGGCGATACTGTTGGCAATTTTGGTGGGGTACTCGTTGGATATGCAGCCGAGACACAGCTGGTCCCTGCGCATCCCGGTCTCCTTGATGTACTCGTCCACTGGCATGTAGTTGATGCTATCGGCACCAAGCTCTATTGCCATCTCCTCGGGGGTCATCCGAGCGCCAATGAGCTCACTGTACGTGGTCATATTAATCCCGTAAAAGCATGGGCCGATGATCTGGGGGTAGGTTATGAAAAGATGTATTTCTCTGGCCCCGGCTTTCCTCAGCCTGTTGATATTCCCCCTCATGGTATCGCCCCTGACGATGCTGTCATCCACGACCGCGATCCGCTTGCCCACGACCTGAGGGGCTAGTATGTTGAGTTTCCTGTATATGACGCTCTGCCTGTCAACGCCGTCGGTGATGAAGGCGCGCTGGCTCACGTACCTGTGCCTCCTCAAGGCCATCTCCCAGCGCAGGCCAGATTCCTCGTGGAACCCGTACGCCGCGTCAATGGCGCTCTCCGGCAGGCAGACCACGATCTCACAGCGGTCCACGACCTCCTTGTACATCCTTGCGAGGGCCGCCCCCAGTTCCCGACGTGCCTGGTACACGTACATGCCGTTGTACCTTGAATCGGGCCTGCTGAAGTACGCGTACTCGAAGGCGCAGAAAGCCTGACGCTTGCTCGGGTAGGCTTGAACCTGGGACATGGTGCCGTCTTTCACGATGAGGAGCTCGCCTGGGCGGAGCTCTCGCTGCCACTCGATGCCGTTGATTGCCAGCCCGGTGCTCTCGCTGCTGAACGCATAGATTCCGTCAATGAAGCCATAGCAGAGGGGCTTGATCCCGTAGGGGTCCTTGAACGCGAACAAAGTGCCATCGTCCATAATCCCTGTGATGCTGTACGCGCCGTCTGTGACCTCCATCAGTCCCTTCACGGCCTCGTGAAGGCTACCATTCCTCTCGTAGCCTTGGACTAGGAGGGCTGCCAGCGCATGTGAGTCAGATGTATCACTGCTAACCCCGGCAAGCCCCTGAAGCTCTCTGACATTGACGATGTTACCGTTGAAGCTGATAACCAGGCTAGATGTCTCGCCCTGGCTGTGGATTGGCATCGCGTCCATGCATAGAGCTTCGTAATCGCTGCTCCCGCTCGTC
Organism: uncultured Candidatus Bathyarchaeia archaeon; assembly: GCA_964383685.1. Lineage (GTDB taxonomy): Archaea > Thermoproteota > Bathyarchaeia > TCS64 > TCS64 > RBG-16-57-9. The sequence goes on from CAYLJH010000003.1 coordinate 12,052, forward strand.
GTGTACCTGACATTGGCGATCCCGATCCGTCCCGGAAGTATCTTGACCTTGCTGGCCTGTCCAGGCTCCTTGATCGGTGGAATCAGCCCCAGCTCGGTGTAGAACTCTAGACCATTATCGTATGTTGCGAACCCGTGGCTCTGGTGGCCCCTGTGGTTCTGGGCCAGCATACCCCAGTAGAGATAGGGGAATGCCTCCTCGCTGGGGCTGTATATCCCGAATATGCCGCATTTTTCCCTTAGCTCCATCAAGTATTCCCCTAGAACTCGGGTTTTGGCTTGCCCATCTTCTTGTCGTAAGCTGATTTCACGAAGCCGTAGTAGGGGGGGCTAGGCGACCATGGTCTGCTCTTGAACTCGGGGTGGAACTGGGTGCCCATGAAGAAGTACTTGTCAGGGAGCTCCAGGATCTCCTTGAGTTTCCTATCCTTGCTAACAGCGGTGTACCTGGCGCCTGCTTTCTCCAGCCTCTCATAGTACTCGGCGTTTACCTCCCACCTGTGCCTGTGGCGCTCCTTGATCTCCGTCGAGCCATATAGCCTCGCAGCAAGGGAACCGTCCTCTACCTCAATTTTGTTCGCCCCCAGCCGCATCGTACCTCCCATCGCGCTGATCTTCTTCTGCTCGGGGAGCAGGTCAATGACGGGGTGAGGAGCCTCCGGCACACATTCCGTGCTGTGGGACCCCTCAAGCCCTGCCATGTTCCTAGCGAACTCGACCGTCGCCAGCTGGAATCCGTAGCAGATGCCTAGGAACGGTATGTCGTGGACCCTGGCTCTGTTGATGGCTATTATCTTTCCCTCAGCACCCCTAAGTCCGAAGCCACCTGGGACGATGACGCCGTCATACCCGTCAAGGATCTCTGCCTCATCAATGTCATTCTCGAAGACCTCGGTCTCGATCCAGTCTATCTTCACCTGGCAGCCCGCTTTCGCCGCGCTGTGCCGGAGCGCCTCGTTGACGCTTACATAACAGTCCGCTAGCTCGGCATACTTTCCGCACATTGCAATTTTTACCACGTCGGTGGGGTCCTTGTAGCTGGCGACCATCTCGTTCCACTCGGTCCAGTCAGGCTTGGCCCCGTTGAGGTCGAGGTACTCGACGAGGAGGTTGCCCATTCCCTGGTCCTCTAGCTCCAGTGGAAGCTCGTATAGGCTTGGCACATTGATGCTGCTGAACACGGCGCGCTCCTCCACGTTACAGGTACCGGCGATCTTGGCCTTGTACTCGTGTTCAAGCCGCCCGAACTCGGTTCGTGCCGCGATGATATCGGGCTTCAACCCGATTGCCCTGAGCTCCTTGACGCTGTGCTGGGTTGGCTTCGTCTTTGGCTCTCCCACGGCACTTAGAGTTGGGACCAGTGTGAGGTGGACGAGAGCTGTATCGCTCTGTTTCTCCTCGTTGGTGAGCTGCCTTATCGCCTCCAAGAATGGAAGCCCCTCGATATCACCGACTGTTCCGCCGATCTCAACCAACACGACATCGACCCCGCTTTTCTCGGCAACCAGCCTGATCCTGCGCTTTATCTCGTCTGTGACATGGGGGATGATCTGTACGCACTTTCCCAGGTACCCGCCCTCGCGTTCCCTGCGGATTACCTCCTGGTATATCTGCCCGCTTGTGGCGTTGTTGAACTTGCTGAACCCGCCTGTGAGGAACCTCTCGTAGGTGCCAAGGTCCATGTCGGCCTCGTACCCGTCGTCAAGGACGAAGACCTCGCCGTGGATGTACGGGTTCATGGTCCCGGCGTCCACGTTCAGGTATGGGTCGCACTTGATGACCGTTACCTTGTACCCCCTGACCTCAAGCATCTTCCCGATGCTGCAGGTGACCAGTCCCTTTCCGAGCCCGCTCAGGACTCCGCCCGTTACAAAAATATACTTTGTCAAATCAGTAACCTGCCGACAATAATGCGTTTTGCGTTGCCGGCACTGTATAAATGATTCGTGTAGTGATAATTTAGGAAAAACAGCGACAACTTGACGGTTTTATCGTTTAATCGAATGAAATATTGGATGCAAACCGGATAGTTTTGCAGAAAATGACTTCATTAAGCGAAAAGGAAGGATGGATGATGGTCAGGGTTAAGAGCTGTTGACGCGCGGGATAATCGCATCTGTGGTGATGTTGAGGCCAAGCTCCTTCAGCGGCTTCTCGCACCCAGGGTCCATGATGTGGGTGCTATGCCACTCGCAGTTCTTTAACTCTGGAAGCTTATCGAGGCACTCCGCCGCGTTGGGGTTGAACACGGCGCTCACGGCAAGTGCATCAAGCACTTCCCTGACATCAAGGGAGACATCAACCGAACCCATACTAGTCTTGAGCTTCGTGATGCTCTCGATTATGATGGGAGACAGGACGTCAATCTCGTCGGGGACGCCCGCCAGTATCTTAACCGCGTTCAGCAAAGCAGCTGACTCGCTGTGAAGGATGGGGCTACGTTTACCGGTTACCATGACCGGCTTTTCATCTACCCATATCTCGATAGCTGCACCTGAGTACCAGCCGTTGCTCCCCTTCCCCTTGGCTTTCTTGGAGTCCTCCATTGCCTTGTTTGCGGCTGTGGCCACTTTCCTGTCCTCGGGCTTGACGCCCACCCTTTCCATGATCTTTTCCATTCGCTCCAGGGTATCATAGGTGGTAGTGCCTTCAACGTACTCTCGCTTGTACTGGTAGTAGCGGCGGAGGATCTCCTGCCTGCTGGCATCTTGGATGGCTTCATCGTCGATGATGCCCTGGTTAGCCATGTTGATGCCCATATCGGTGGGGGACTTGATTTTTGCCATAGGGTCGTCCTTGGGAACCAGCTTCTCGATGATGCGCTCCATGATGGCAAAGTTTTCGACATCTCGGTTGTAGTTGGTAGAATCTTCCCCGTAGGCCCTCTGGTGCCATGGGTCAATGCAGTTAAAGTCGCCGAGGTCTGCGGTCGCGGCCTCGTACGCTACGTTCACGGGGTGCTCAACCGGAAGGTCCCATATGGGGAAAGTCTCGAACTTTGCGAACCCACTCATTATTCCCTTTTTCCGGTCATGGTAGACCTGACTCATGGCGAAGCTCATCTTGCCGCTGTTGGGCCCAGGGGCGGTCACAACCACGATCTTCTTCTCGGTTGGAACCCAATCGGATTTCCCGTACCCATCGTCGCTCACGACGAGGTCGATGTCCTCAAGGTAATTGGGTATCTCATAGCCCATGAAGACCCTGATGCCCCGGTTCTCAAGGCGTTGCTTGAACTTGAGGGCGGACTGCTCCCCGCTGAACCTGTTGATTACCACGGCGGACACGTCAAGACCCACCTCTCCGAGGTCACTGATGTCCCTGAGGATCTGGTCCTCGTAGGTCAGCCCAAAGTCCCTCCTGACCTTCCTGCGCTCGATGTCCTTGGCGCTGATGCAGTGGATTATCTCAAGGTCGTCACCCAGAGCCTTGAGCATCCTGATCTTTGTGTCAACCTGAAACCCCGGAAGAACTCTGGATGCGTGGTTGTCGAAGCGTAATTTGCCGCCGAACTCTAGGTAGAGCTTGTCGAAGAGGGAGACCCTCTCCATTATGCGCCCCACCTGGGCGTCGAGATATTTCTGTGTATCAAATCCAATTTTCTTCACGTTGTGTTCCTCTGCAATACCGCCATCTAGACCGAATGATGCTAGACAATATTCGAAAAATGGGGTTGGGTAGCGTATAAAATCTTCGAATTAAGAGATTAGGCTCAAAGAACGCATAACTTTCGGCTTTTTTACCGCCAATAGCTCTAAAATGGTGGGTGAAACGCTGCTTAATCCCGCGTTTTTCCTAAGTTTAACCGATTTGAGGTCTGATTTGTCGGATATGAGAATGAAAGGAACCGGGTTCTGTCCGTGGGAGGGGTTCACGGAGCCATCGGGGTAGAACATCTCCTCAATGTTACCGTGGTCGCCTGTGACTAGGATTACATACCCGTGTCTAAGCCCTGAATCAACGACCCGCCCAAGACATCCGTCAACCACCGCTGCCGCTTTAATGCCGGCCTCAATGTCTGCACTGTGCCCTACGAGGTCACCGTTGGCGAAATTGACCAGTATGAAATCGTACTTCTCCCCCTTGATCTCGGCGATCAGCGCATCAGTGACGGCCGGTGCGCTCATCTCGGGCATCTCGGCATAGCTTGACACCTTGGGGCTGGGAATCATTATTCGCTCCTCCCCTGGGTAGGGCTCCTCGATCTGGCTGTTGAAGAAAAACGTGACTTGGGCGTACTTTTCAGTCTCGGCGATCCTCAGCTGCCTCAACCCTTGCCTGCTCAATGTGACTCCAAGGTTGTCGGTTACCTGGGTCTGGGGGAATACTACTGGGAGGTCAAGGTTCCTGTCGTACACGCTCATGCAGACGTAACGGATGTCAAGGCGTCTTCGCTCGAACCCCGTAAAATCGGTCTGAGTCAAGGCGTAGGTGATCTGCCTCGACCTGTCGCTCCTAAAGTTCCACAGGATGAAGGCGTCCCCGTCCTGAATAGTCGCGATTGGCTCCCCGTTTTCTGTGAGGGGAATTGGTTCAACGTAGTAATCAGTGAGGCTTGGGTTCTCACCGTACTGATGGTCGAGGGCATCGAAAGGGTCAGTTTCATATCGCCCCTTTCCCTGGGTGAGCAACTCGTATGCAACCTTTGTCCTCCCCCAGTTGGTATCCCGGTCCATGGCGTAGTATCGGCCTATAATTGACGCGATCTTTCCGACGCCTTTCGCCTTGATGACCTCATTTAGCTCTTTTAAGAACCCCTTCGAACTCCTCTCAGGTACGTCCCTGCCGTCTATGAAGCAGTGGATAAAGACATCATCAAGCCCGTTCCTTCTCGCAAGCTCAAGCAGCGCGTAAAGGTGCTCAGTTGTCCCATGGATGCCCTGGTCGCTGAATAAACCGCCCAGGTGCAAACGTCCGCCCGTTTCTTTCAGGTAATCGATAGTTTCCTTGAACTCCTTTTTCTCGTAAAAGCTAGCATCCTCGATTGCTCTGCGGATTACCTCCAGGGGCTGCCATATGACGCGTCCAGCTCCCATTATAAGGTGACCAGGCTCGCTGCCACCCTGGGTCCCCTCAGGGACGCCCACGGCGTTTCCAGTACAATTCAGGGTGGTCCAAGGGTACTCCTTCATGTAGCGGTCATCGTTGGGAGTATCAGCCAGATAGGCGGCGTTGCCCTCCTTTGCCTCGGAGTAACCCCACCCGTCCCTAACCACCAGTATGACGCGTCGATGAGCCATCAGACAGATGTTGCATATCTAAGTTTAAAACCTCTCGTCATTGGCATGAAAGACTGAATAAAGTAACAAAAAATCTCAGTTTGAAGTTAGATTACCGGGGCTTTGATTCCACCAAATTGACTTCAAAGGTGAACAATCGTTCATTATTATTTATACAATATACACTGCTTTGGCGTAAATATTTTAAACAACTGTACATGTGATGAGGCGGTCGTAGTGTTTCTTATGAGGATTGTCATGATGGGCCCGCCGGGGTCAGGGAAGGGGACGCGAGCCCACATCATCTCGGAGCTATACGGCATACCCGTAATAACCACTGGGGACATGCTTCGCGGAGCCGTGAGGGAGAAAACTGAGTACGGGATAGAAGCGAAAGCGTACATGGATAGGGGAGACCTGGTCCCCGACAGCATCGTCAACGGGATCGTCATGGATCGGATGGGCAAGCCTGACGTTGAAAAAGGCTTCATACTGGACGGATACCCGAGGAGTGTAAACCAGGCCGACGCCCTTGACGGGATACTCAAGAAAATGGGGATCGAGCTCACCCACGTACTATCAGTGGTCCTCAGCGACAAGGTGATCATCGAGAGGCTCTCAAAAAGGAGGAGCTGCCCCGTATGCAACGAGATATACCACCTGATATCAAAACCCCCAAAGAAGGAGGAAGTATGTGACAAGTGCGGGGCCAGACTGATCCTGCGGAAAGATGACAAGGAGACCGTCGTCAGGTACAGGTTATTGGTCTACAAAGAGACCACACATCAGCTGCTTGAAAGATACGAGAAACTGGGCCTGGTCGTTGAGACGGACGGCAAGATACCTCTTGATGGGCTCCGCGTCCACCTGAAAGAACTTCTTGGCTAACTCTTGTAGCCGATCATGCGTAGGAAATCCTTACGCCATTTTATCCCCTCTTCGTCCTCGACGCCCCTGGGCTTGCTGCCGTCAATCACGCCCATTATTCCGCGCCCCTGCTCGGTTTCCGCAACAATGACCTGCAACGGGTTCGCCGTGGCAGTGATGATTCTACAAACCTCGGGCACAGATTTCAGCTGGTTAAGCACGTTGATGGGATAGGCGTCTCGGAGTAAGATGACAAGGCTATGACCGCAGCCCAGCTTTATGGAGTTATCAGCGGCTGCCTTTCTCAGCTCCTCGTCGTTCCCGTCGTGCCTCACAAGGCACTCCCCTGATGCCTCGCTGAACGCCAGGCCGAACTTTATACCTGCGGCACTTGATGAGAGAGCATCGTAGGCGTCCTCAACGGTCTTTATGAAGTGGCTCTGTGCCAAGATGAGGTTGCATTCATCGGGGATATCCATCTGAACAATTTCGAGATCCATGATGAACCAGCCTCGCCCCAGTTTTTAACGATTCCAGTCGGGAGGCGTAAATAGAACCGAGGAACTGATTTACTGTATGAGCGACGGAGACGACAGCCGCAAGGAGCCCGATGATTCAGCCGAGCGGTTCAGTGGATGGCACTATGAGCTAGGCTTCGGAGAAGGCTCGTCCAGCGTCGCTCCCTACGTGACCACGCCGCAGAGCCTGGTCAACAAAATGCTTGAACTAGTCGAGGCAGGTCCAGGAGATGTCCTATTCGACCTCGGCTGCGGGGACGGGAGGTTCCTCATAACAGCGGTGGCAGATTTCAAGGTCGAGAAAGCCGTCGGGTACGAGCTCAACAAGCACATCTACGAGATGGCGGAGGACAACGTCGCAAAGCGAGGACTGATCAACGAGATCAGGATAGAGAGCGGCGATTTCATGGATGCCGATTTCAGCGAGGCAACCATCATCACGCTGTACCTCACCACTACCGGGAACGCCAAGCTGCGGCCTAAGTTCAAGGAGGAGCTCAAGCCGGGAACGCGAATTATCAGCCACGATTTCCCCATATTGGATTGGACCCAATCAACTCCTGACGGAGAGGCATTGATCATCGGGCCCCATAAGCTGTTCAGGTACAGGATACCCGAGGCATACGCCGAGAAAGAAGAGAAAGAAACCCCACCCGAGGATAGGTGGAGTAGAATAAAGAAACTTTTTGAAAGATTATAGGAAGGCTAGTCTTTCCAGAGTCCCAGTACCAGCGCGATGATGGCCATCCTCGCGTAGATACCGTGTCCCACCTGCCTGAAGTACCAGGCGTTGGGCATGTCATCGACATCAGTGCTGATCTCGTTGATCCTCGGCAACGGGTGCATGATGACCACGTCCTTCTTGCCGTGCTCCTCGATCATCTTCCTGTCCATGACGTAGCTGTCCTTGACCTTGTCATAGGCCTCCTGGGTCGCGAACCTCTCCCTCTGGACACGTGTCATGTAGACCACATCCAGCTTGGGCATGTTCTCGGCCAGGTCGCTGACCATGATGACATCCACCTTTCCCTTGACCGCCTCAAGTACCTCCTCCTTCATCTGGAGGATATCAGGGGCGATACAGTAGACCTTGACATCATAGTGGCGCAGGGCCTTGAGCAGGCTGTGAACCGTCCTGCCGTTCTTCAGGTCGCCCACCAAACCAATGGTTAGCCCATCAATCTTGCCCTTGGCGTACCTGACGCAGTGCAGGTCCAGCATGGTCTGGGTGGGATGCTCCCACGTACCGCTGCCCCCGTTGATGTATGGCACCTTGGCCACCTTCTTCGCCCTGAGCGCCGCGTCGCTGTCCGGGTGCCTCATGGCGATGACATCGACATAGTTGCTGATTGTGCTGATGGTGTCCTCGAAGGTCTCGCCCTTCTTGGCGCTGCTGGTCATGGGGTCAGCTACCGTCGTGACGTTCCCGCCGAGCCTGAACATGGCTGTCTCGAAGCTCAGCCTAGTCCTGGTGCTCGGCTCGAAGAACATCGAGCCCAGTACCTTACCCTTCGCCAGGTCGCTGCTCTCCTTTGAGATATCGACCATCTTGTCCGCCACGCTGAGGATATAATCGAGCTCTTCTCGACTGTAATCCATCATGCTGATGAAATGTTTGTTCTTGAAATCTGCTGCCTTTACCAAATCTCTCACCGTACCAAAGGAAGTGACATCAATCACTTATCTTTCTTACCGTGGAAACGCAGTAAAACCGAATGATTTCGAAGTTTTATCCGCGCATTTGGAATCTCAATCCTTATCTCCTGTTGTGGCAAGTATGTATGAACTCGGACGAGGCGGATACATGACCATCAGAAAAACACCGGACATAAGCGATTGGAAAAAGCTGGGAACAATGACCACTGGCCTCGGTAAAAATTTTGACCTCTACGAGTCACCGGACGGCAAGAGGGTAGCACAGGTGGACGACGAGCTAGTGATTCACATGATCATAGAGAATGGCAAGCCTACCTACCTGAACCCGAAGACCACTGGCAGCCTGAAACGGATGGCGGAGCTGCAGAAGCACCTCAAGGAAAGCTCCAAGAGGCCCGAGCTCTAGGACGGGTACATCCCGATATCGATCAGGAATTCTTTCAGCGAGTTAGTCAACTCGTAATCCTTCAACTGGTCAAGCGTGACCCACTCCGCCTCCAAGGCGTCATCCATGGGGCACATCTCCCCACTCTTCACCACGGCGAGGTACTGGATGATTACAAAGTGGTAGTAGACCTCACCCTTATCGTCGTACTCGATCTTGTCAACCACCCCGAGGCGTTTTACCAGCTCAACATTGAGGCATGTCTCCTCAAGTGCCTCCCTGACCGCCGCATCCTCGATGCGCTCACCGACTTCGACGAGGCCCCCTGGCACAGACCACAGCCCCTTATCGGGGTTCGCTGCCCTCTTGATGATAAGATACCTTTCGCCGTCTTGTATCATGACCCCGACACCGGCGATCGGCCTGGTCGGGTACTCCCTTTGACGGCTCATAACTGGAAGATGGAGGAAAGAGGGTATAAGCTTAGTCCATGCCCCTGCTGGCCAGCTCCATGTGCACGAACCTGCTCATGGCAGTGCTTGAGCTGCTGGCGGGGTAGAGCTCTGGCAGCACCTTCACCCATAACGGGAACCTGCACTTCAACGCCGTGCCCTTGATTATGGCCTCACCTGGCGGCAGGTTACCGATAAGCTCGGCGAACTCCTTGCCCATGATCTCGGCCACCCTGTTCTTGTCAACGTCCTCCAGGCCGTGGCAAACGATGTTGTTTGCGCACTGGGTGATGACAGTCTTATCAACGGTGCTGAGCCTCTGGGTGACAGCCCACAGACCGACGCCGTTCCTACCGCCATTGGTGGCTATCTCCTTGATGACGTTCAGTAACTTACCTCGGTTATCCTTGTCACCGATCTCGAATACGCCGCGCTGGGGGGCGTAGTACATGGCCTCCTCAAGCACAATTATACACCCGAACTTTCTGTTTTCAAGTGCCTCATTGAATATCTTCCTGAGCACCTGGCTCACCACGAGCTGCTTCTTTGTCCACGTGTCCTTGCCCACGGACAAGTCCATAATTACAACATGCTTGTCCTTCAGCAGCTCAACGGGGTCAATGGGTTCGGAGGTACCGTCTGGGATGAGCTTGCTGTTCCCGACGCTGTTTATGACCTGCTGCCTATAGCTCTCGAACTCCTCCTCCTTCTTGTTGAAGCCCAGCTTCTCGGGCTTGACCCACGTAACTGCAGTCTGGAGCTTGTGCTTGGTCACTGGAACTGCCTGTGCGTAGAGTATTTTCAACGCATGGATCATGATCTTGGCGTTCCACCAGGTCTTCTGCCAGCCGAACTCGCCAAGATAGTCCTCCCACGGGATGGCCCCAGGCTGGAAGAAGCGGCTCCATGGCACCTTCAACGTCTTCTCAGGGCCAAGGTGCTCCCTGAGGCTGTTGTACTCCCCGTCCTTGTCAACGATGAGAAAGCGTACAGGGGGGCTGGCGTTTACTGCCCTGCTGATCATGCTTATCGCCGTAGTGGTCTTGCCTGTCCCCACGGCCCCGCAGATGAGGCAGCTCTGTCGGATCAGGCTGTACAACCCCAGTTCCACATCCAGATCAGTGCTGGGGTCGTTACCCAGCAGGATCTTCCAATCCCCGTTGGGCTTTGTGAACTGTTTGATTACGTCCCTCTCGGCGAGGAAGACGGGAGTATTAGGGATCAGCGGGTATCTCAGGGGTCTCAGGCTGCCACCGTCATCGAGCCAGCCCCACTGGTACGCCACGGCGTGGAGCGTGCTGTCCTCAACGTCCATGATGACCCTGCCCTCCCTGAGCATGACCTCCTCGTACTCCCTGACCCTTTTGTGCGGGAACACCTTGGTCACCTGGTATACCACAGGCTTACCGTTCTTTGGGTGGTCGATATAGACAAGGTTCCCCTTGGCGAGCTCAAGCCCTCTTAGCATCAGGATCGTGACCTCGTTGATGCCGTACTCGCCGGTGCTGCTGTAAGTATGGCCTACTCTTAGACTCCCATCCATCCGCTCTCCCCCCAAAACGGTGCCACCTGCGTGATCTCCCCGTTGACCCTGCTCACCCTGCCCAGAACCTCGCTGTAGACATCGCTGATGAACCTCTTTGTCACCTTGACCGCCTCGTCCGCCTTGACAATTGGATACGGTATCCCGTTCCAGTAGCTCGTCGAGTAACAGTAGTTGGCTATATCATCAAGCTGGTCAAGACAGAAATCAGGAATGTCGATGCGGATAGGAGGAATCTGCCACTCCTTCGTTAGTCTGACATAGCTGCTGTAGATCGGCGTGTCAACCGCGTCCATGATGGGGCTGGTCTTTGTCGCCATCTGGAGCCCCATACGAGGACTGAATATCTCAGTCATCTCCCCTGGTTTCAAGGCGTGGAGCATCAGGAAGCTGTCAGTAAAATCGGTCTCCCTGTTCAGTCCCAGGACGTGGATGAGGTACCTGGCGCTGGGCCTCTTCACGATACCAGCGATGGCGACCCCGCTCTCCTTGCATTTTTTAAGAAGCCTGTTCACCGCGTTGATGAGCCGCTGCCTATCCTCCTCCTTGCCCGCGTTCTGCCACCAGTTGCTGTACGCAAGGGGCCCGTCGATAAAGACGAGCTCGGTCTTGGACCCCCGCTCAAGGTACTTGTAAGCTGTCTCGTAGAGGCGTGCTTCCCTCCTGATGTCCACCTTGCTCTTGAAGTTGTACTGTGTGCTGTACGGTTCTGACAATGACTCGGGGTTCAGGAAGAAACGCTTGCCATCTGGTAGCGAGTAGGCCAGCGCACCTATCACCGCGTACTGTCTCGATGCGAGGGGAATGATTTGGCTTCCAGCGTCAACCCCTATTACATGAACATAATCCTCCCTCTTTACGAGAGTAGTAATGATAATCTCGTCCCTGATCCTCGCGGCAAGCTGTTTCACCTTGGGAGTCTGCTCGAAAACGTTTTCAGTGATTTCATCCAGTATTAGGTTCCTCAGTGACAAACTCAGGTTTTCGGGTGATGCTGGGATCGTTTTTTCCCGCGCAATAAGTTTCTCTTCTACCGCCAGCATCTGTTTCACGTTTCCTGTAATACCGTTCTGTGCAACACTTTTTTTCCAGGATATTTAAACCATACGTAGGTTTTGAGCATAATTTGGGATAAATGCTGTTTTATATATATAGTAAGAAATTATTGCGCTCGTTCAATATGAGTGAAAACGGGTTTTCCGACTTGACGACAAAAATAAAGTTCAAATAACAAGAGACATACACTTGTCATTAATCGAAATGTCATCAAAAAAGAGCCTAAAAGAAGTAGTTTTTCGGGAATTCCTCCAGGATCCGAGCCTCGGACCCAGTGAAATGACCAAGAAGCTGGACGCAAAATATAACTCTGTTAAAGCTGCTTTCGCCAAGCTCACAGAGGAAGGATTCCTTGAGCGCCCAAGCAGAGGAAGCTACAAGCCCAACATGGCATCCATTGTCCTGAACCTCATTGACCGCATAGAGAAACTGGAGTCACAGGTGAAGTAAGATGGTCAAGTGGGAAGACGTCCTTGAGAACGTATCACCGAAGACCAGCCAGTTCAAAGTACTAACATACATGGCTTTCAAAGGGCCAAGCCAGCCAGCGGAAATCTCAGCAGATACAGGAATCCCGGCGGGCACCGTCAGACCCGCCCTGAGGACACTGCTGGACAAGGGATACGCAGTTCAGTCCGAAAACGGAAGCTACTCAAGCCTTGTTCCGTTCACGGACATCGTCTCACATTTATACTCGGTGAACAAAAAGTAGTCGGGGAAGCCATGTGGGTTCAGACGAGCTAGAGGGACTGCGGCGGGCGGAGAGCCAGCGACAAGTCCTGATGTGCCTCATCGAGACTGGGGAACCCATGTCGTCCCAGAACATATCCGAGATACTGGGCATCACAGTGAACGCCGTCAACATCGCCCTGTTCCAGCTCAACAAGAAGGAACTGGTCGAGAGGGTATCGAGGGGAGTGTATCGATACCAAATGGGACCGATTCTCTTAACTCTTCTAAAGGAGTATTTTAGTCGATAGACATGAGCCTTGCACAGATGGACCCCAAGACATCAGCGTTCAAGGTTCTAGTGCATCTCACTTTCAAAGATAGGCCAATGAAACCCCTTGAGATATCAAAGGGGCTTGGCGTGAACGGCTCAACGGTCAGGGCCCGGTTGGCCGAGTTAAAGAAGAACGGACTCGTGGAAAGCCTAGCTGATGGGTATGTCTCACGGGTCACCAGTTACGACATATTGATGAAATTAACCCAGCCCTAGCTGAGCTTTATGAGCTTCCCCACTTTTCCGATGTTGAGCTGCCTCATACCTCGGTAGACCTTCATGTAACCGTTCTCAATCCTGACCCTGTCGCCGACGCTTCCCTGCCTGATCTGCTCGTTCCACATCATGAGGACAATATCACCTGATTCGTCCTCAAAGGTACACTCGGTGACGGTGAGCGTCCGCCAGCTCCCCCGGCTCTTGACCTCTCTCGCGAACGCCTTCTCAATGATGTTGCCGTGGACGATGATCTTTCTCATATCAGTGGAAAGCTCGGCTATGGTGGGCAGTTCAACTGGCTCGATAACCTTCCTGTACCAGTCTGTCTTGTGCGGCACAGTGTTGATGAAACCGATCTTCTCGAAGCCGTTGGACTCCAAGAAGCCCTTGTTCGCCTCATTCCACTCCACGTTACCCACAGTCCAGATCTTGGCCGGACTAAGCTCCATGGCCGCCTTGAAAGCATCCGATGCCATTCCCTTGCCCTGGAAATCAGGGTCAACGAAAATCCTCACGAGTTCCTTGTGGTCGAACCCGTTCTCGCTGATGATGATGCCCCCGATGATGACTTCCTCGTGGATTACGCAGTAGGTCTCAAGCTTTTCAATGTAGTAGAGGTGGTCCTTGGCTGCCTTGTAGCCCCTTGGCCCCCATGCTTCCTTGCCATGCTGCTCCGATGCGTGCTCGTACGCCCTCTGGGAGACAAGGGCTAGTACACCCGCATCGTCCTCTGTTGCCCTTACTAATTGAATATCATTGGATGCCATCAAATTACCTTGGGATTCAATATACAGCCCAGTATATGGAGGTCTCGAAAGGGGCATCACCCCGAGGAAAATTCATCGAGCATTTCATTGAGCGATTCGTCCCACGGCGGCAGGCCAACGGAAACACGAAAACCATTGGCAAGTCTAATTCCCTCACTTACCGCCTGCTTGGATAACAGAGCCGAGGCGTGAAGACCGTTCCCGTGGTGGGGGAAAAGATGAATCAATCTATCACGATTCAGTTTCTTGACCAGTTTCTTGAATTTCCCTCTATGATGTTTTGGATACCCCTTCTGCAGGTTTATTGTTGAGTGATGCCTGTGTGGGCGTCCCCCAGGCTTAACCCAAGCCTTGAAAGAGTAGAGTTTGTTCATGATGAAGCCTTGATGTGTTCATCATCACCTGGCTTCATATCTATACATAATCATCATTTTTTCATAAAGGTAGTTTGTATTGGAATTTATTCCAATGTCTTTGGAATATACTAAAATATGAGGACTGGTTGGGAATAAACGGAAGTCGAAAGATGAGCGTCATGGAGATCATAGACGAAAAAAATGTGACAACGGGGCCGCTGACCCGGATATTCCAGAACCCAACGGCGAGAGTCCTAGACCAGTCAATACTTGTGGGAACTATGGAGCAAACAGTGCCCATGTTGCAAGAGTCCACCGACCTCGCGTACAAGACGGTGGCAAAGGAGGTCAAACGACTAGTGGGGTTAGGGCTGATGGAGAGGTCAAGAAAGGTAGGCAACGCCCAGACGTACAGGTTCAAGGTGGGTAACCACCTGAGCTCGCTGATATCATGCGCCCAGAGCATGCAAATCGAAAATATCAGGGAAGAACTTGAGAACAGTGGTAGCGGATAACATAAAATCGACCAAAAGCTACTAAGACTTATAGGATATAATCAAGAAATGTAGGTTTGATATAGGTTGTCAATCAAAACGCCGGGGCGGATCAGGGAAAGGACGGACGCCTTGCTGAGGCTAAAGAGAGCCCCCAGCCAGGAGACAATATTCTACTACATGCTTGAGACCGGCAAGATCATGACGGTAAAAGAGATAGCCTCTGAGCTGGACCTCACCGCCAAATCCGGGGAGAGGGCAGTCGCAAAGCTCCTTGAAAAGGGGCTGTTGCAGCGCTCAACGTTCAGGGAGGGGACATATACATGCGACTCAAAAATGATCGTTGTATCCCTGCTGAGGACGGTTATCGAGCTGTACGAGGACATGGAGAACAGGCGCTAGCCGCTCTTCCTGATCTTTTCCACCACGTCATCATCGACCCAGGCCATTCCCTTTGAGGTGAGCCTGTACTCGCTACCCTTGCCGCTTGGCTTGAAGATGTGCCCCCGTTTCCGCATCTCGTTTAACCGTGCCGCGACGATGACTTCCTTTCCGCTCGCCTCAAGGCGTTCCCTGATCTTCTTGCTTGTGGCCTCCTGGTTCTTCATGGAGTACAGGACGAGCCCGATGGCCTCGTAGTGGCTGATCTCGGCCCTGGTCACGATGACAGGTCCGTTCTGCCCGATCCTCACGATGTTGCGGAGCCGGTCCTCGGTCTGTTTGAGGTCGAGGATACTGAGTTTTTCGCTGATCTTGTCGAGGAAATCATCGGTGAGGAGACCCAATGCGTCAAGAATCTCTTCCTGTGTGTCACCGGAGACCGTGAGTGTGCCGTAATCGGTCTCGATGTTGAGTTGTAATTTTGGCATCATTAATCACTCTTCTCGTTGAGGACGTAGAGGTATCCCCTCTTCTTGTCCTTCCAGCGCCGGAGAGCCCCCTTCTTAATCTGCCAGCTCAGCACGCCGCTGATTGTGCTCTTCGGGAAGAATATAGCATTGGCTTCCATACCTTCTCTGAGCTCCCCGATAGCACGCGGGGTCTTGCCCCAGTCGGTCTCAAGGAGGGATACGATGGCCTCGCTGCACTGGGTAGTGTGCTGAATAGTGGGGTACTCGACATTGCTTTTCTTCTTCCGCCTGGTCTGTACCCCAACCCCCTTCTGGTTGAACGCCCGTGTTACTTTCTCGATGATTGCGTCTAGATCGTCAAGAGTGGATAGAACTTCATCTTTGCTTCCCCCTATCTCCAGTTCATTGTCTCCAATTCTGACTTTTATATGGAAGGGGGTTTCAGACATACAATCACTCGAATATTTTCTAATATGGTGTAAGACTGGATATAATACTTATGAAGGGGGTTGGGTTCACTCGATGATTGCCCTGATTGCCGCGTTAAGGAGCTTATTCACCTGCTGCGGCGACGCCTTGCCCCTTGCCTTGCCCATGATGACACCCATGAGCGGACCCATAGCCTTCATGCCCCTCTCCTTGACAAGCTTCTCCCGCTCCTTGACGGCGGACTCGACGAGCTGTTTAACATCCTCGACACTCATCATCTCCAAGCCCAGCTCCTTGATCGCCTTCTCGGCGTTGTGAGTTGGATTCTTCGCAAGATACGTGAGCATTCCTGGGATGGACTCCTTCACGGTCGTCCCGTCCTTCACAAGCATGAACGTCCCCCGAATAGCGTCTTGGGATAGATCATCAGTTGGGATGCCGTCCCTCCTGAGCTTGGTCAAGTCCTCGGTCAGTGTGACCGCTAGAAGGGTCGTTGAGAGCCCCAACTCGGCTAGCTCCTCGAAGAGACCGAGGTGCTCGGAGTCAAGGACCTGGATGGCCAGCTTATCGTTCAGCTCGTACCTTTTCTGGTACTTGGTCAGCTTCACCTCGGGCATGTCGGGCAGATCTTTCAACGTCATCGCAATTGCATCAGCTGATATTTGAATCGGCCTTACATCCGTTTCCGGATACATCCTTGCAGCTCCCGGTCGTGGACGCGTGAACCTTGTCGTTCCATCCTGGTTGGCTGAACGCGTCTCTGCTGGTACCCCGCTCAGGGCCTGGATTGCCCTATCGACAACGGCGATAAGCGCCGCCTTGCAACTGGACTCGTCATCGGCCACGATTACCACTGCGTCACTGGGCTCAGCACCCATGTCCTCCCTGAGCCTGTCGACCTCTTCCTGAGTAATCTTGTAGCCAGGAAGCTCATCTGTATGGAAAATCCCCCTGACGCCGCCTATGAACTTGGCATGGTCACTCATCTCGGTGCCCAGTCTCCTGTTTGGGCAGAGCTCCTTACCTGTGAGCCCGTTGAAGCCCTTGAGCTTGACTGCATAGACCTTGCCTCCACTCTGGAGGGCGTTGAGAAGAATCTTGGACTTTGTCTTGGCGAACATCTCCGATACATCGACCAGTTTCTTTTCCAAGTTCTCAGCCTTTACACCCCTAGTTTTGAGCTCCCCCTGTATCTCCACCAGGGTTGCCTGCCTCTGGGCCTCTAACTCCACTAGGGTCTTGATCATACCCAGGTCCTGGGCTCCCTTGATCTCGATGATGCCACCGTTCATGATGCTGACGTTTACGTCCTGCCTGATGGTTCCTATGCCCCTGCGGACCTTGCCCGTGGCCCTGAGGATGCTTCCGATCCTTCGGGCTACGTCATATGCCTCCTGGGGCGTGT
>CAYLJH010000004.1:0-29239 GCA_964383685.1 uncultured Candidatus Bathyarchaeia archaeon
GGCGGCGGCAAGAGCGTTGACGATCCTGTCACAGCCGACGATAGAGGCCGAGGGGGCCATCGCGGTGGTGAACGAGGACAAGTGCAGCGGATGCAGGATGTGTTCAAGCGTCTGCGAGTTCAACGCCATCGAGATGATTGAGAAGGATGACGGCAAGGTCGTGAGCAATGTGATCCCCGAGGTATGCAAGGGATGCGGCGTATGCGTTGCCACGTGCCCATCAGCGGCAATCAACGCGAGCCACTTTGGAGACGACGTGATACTGAGTCAGATCAGGGCCGCCCTGGAGGTGAGGGCATGAGCGCCTTCGAGCCCAGGATAGTCGGTTTCCTGTGCAACTGGTGTAGCTACGCCGGGGCAGACCTGGCTGGCGTCAGCAGGTTCCAGTACCCGACGAACCTGAGGGTAATCAGGGTAATGTGCAGTGGACGTGTCCACCCGGCGCACATCATGGAGGCATTCAAGAACGGGGCGGACGGCGTCCTGATAGCGGGATGCCACCCCCCGAACGACTGCCACTACATCTCGGGGAACCTCAAGGCGCAACGAAGGGTCGCCTTGCTGAAGATAGTGTTGAAACAGCTTGGACTGGACGAGAACAGGCTACGCCTGGAATGGGTCAGCGCGGCCGAGGGAGAAAAGTTCGCCAAACTGATCCAGAGCTTCACAGACGAGTTGAAGGAGATGGGACCAAGCCCGCTTGGGCTTGAGATGATCCCCGTGGAGGCCGATTAAGATGAGCATAACCATAACCCCTGAAGGAAAAGCGTTCAGAGAGACGATACTGAGCACCCCTGGAGCGGAGCGCATCATGAGCTGCTTCCAATGCGGGACATGCACAAGCGACTGCCCCATAGCCAAGAGGGTCGAGGAGTTCAGGCCACGCAAGATAGCGCGGCTCGTGATGTACGGACAGGAGGAACGGCTCATGGAAGGGGACCTACTCTACCTATGCGCGGGCTGCTACACGTGCTACGAGCACTGCCCACAGGAGGTCCATGTCTCGGAGATAGTCTCCGCGCTCAGGAAGTACTCGCTGAACAGCGGGCACCTGCTGCCGACATTCAAGGCATTGATGAAGGGGATGGCCGAGATGGGCTACATCTACGAGATTGACGAGTTCGAGAACGAGATGAGGGAGGACGATGATCTTCCCCCTGCTCCTACACCGGACACGGCGGGAGTCGAGGCGATAATGAGATCGACTGGGTTCCTGGACAAAGTGGAGGCGAGTAAAAGATGAAATACGCGTTATTCGTGGGATGCACGACGCTTGCGAGGTTACCGGGTTACGAGAAATCAGCCAGAAACGTGGCGACAAAGCTAGGCGTTGAACTGGTTGATATGCCTGGGTCAAGCTGCTGCGGTACCACGTACCTGGAAACACTTGACCACAAGACCGGACTTGCCATCGCGGCGAGGAACATAGCCATCGCAGAGGAGATGGGGATGGACATAGTAACCGTGTGCAACGGCTGCACCGAGGTACTCACCAAGGCAAACAAGGAGCTCAAGGAAGACCCCGAGCTCATGAAGGAGGTCAACACGATCCTTGCCGAGGCAGGTAAGGAGTTCAAGGGTACAACGAGCGTCAAGCATTACGTCCGCATGCTCAGGGACGACGTGGGGCTTGAGACCATCAAGGAAAACATGGTCAAGGACCTGGGGGGCATCAAGGTGGGGAGCCACTACGGCTGCCACATGCTGAAACCCAGCGATATCATGGATCTGGACGACCCGGAGCACCCGACTATAATGGATGACCTAGTATCAACCACCGGGGCTGTGCCCATCGACTACCTCAACAAGCTGGAGTGCTGCGCAGGGCCAGTCATGGGCGTGCGCGAGAACGTCACGTGGAGCGTGGGTCAGGACAAGGTCAACGAGATCAAGAAGACCGGCGACCTGATGACCACGGCCTGCCCGTTCTGCTTCCTGACATACGAGAGGGCCCAGCTGATGAACGAGGAGGGGGACAACCTCCCAGTCATGCACCTGCCACAGATCCTGGGTCTGGGGATGGGCATGGGCGAGGACGAGCTGGGCATCGGCCACAACAATATCGATGCCTCAGGCATCATGGAGAAGGTGATTTAGATGAGTAAACTAAAGTTCGCATTTTACTGGGCCGCCAGTTGCGGGGGCTGCGAGGTGGCCGTTATAGACATACACGAGGCAATCCTTGAGGTCATGGAGGTAGCCGACATAGTCTTCTGGCCAGTTGCCATGGACATCAAGTACAAGGACGTTGAGGCCATGGACGACGGATATATCGATGTCTGCCTCTTCAACGGAGCCATAAGGAACGACGAGCAGGAACACATGGCCCACCTGATGAGGAAAAAATCAAAGGTACTCGTGGCGTTCGGCTCATGCGCACACACTGGCGGCATACCCGGCCTGGGTAACCTGGCCAACAAGAAGGAAATCTTTGACAGGGCGTACATATCATCGCCCTCAACTTCCAACCCGGAACACATCGTTCCCGTCCCCGAGGTAGAGGTACCCGAGGGGAAGCTGACGATACCCACCTTCTACGACACGGTTGAGACGCTCGACCAGATGGTTGACGTTGACTACTATATCCCAGGGTGTCCGCCTCCGTCAAGTCTCGTCGTCGGCGCGGTAAGGGCCATAGCGTCAGGGAACCTTCCCCCAAAGGGTTCGATCCTAGCGCCGGAGCTGGCGGTCTGTGACCAGTGCGACAGGGAGAAAACTGACAAGCGGGTTGGCGAGATCAAGCGTATAATCTACGACACCCCCGAACCAGATGTATGCCTGCTTGAGCAGGGGTTCATGTGTCTGGGTCCGGCCACGCGGGGAGCGTGCGAGGCCAAGTGCATCGACGCCAACATGCCATGCACCGGCTGCGGAGGAATATTGCCGGGGGCAATGGAGCAGGGATCGGCCATGATCTCGGCGCTTTCAACCGTCTGGGGCCTGGAGAACGAGAAGGACGCGGACTTTGATTTCGGGGCCATGCTGGCCAAGCTGAAGGACCCGGTTGGGACCTTCTACAAGTACTCGCTTCCAAGCAGCATCATTCACAGGAGGATAATGAAATGAAGACCATAACAATCGACCCCATCACGCGGCTTGAGGGCCACGGCAAGATCGAGATATTCATGAACGACGAGGGAAACGTCGAGAACGCGTACCTCCAGATCCCGGAGCTTCGTGGCTTTGAGCGCTTCTGTGAGGGCAGGAGGGCCGAGGACATGCCCATAATCACTCCCAGGATCTGCGGGGTTTGCCCCACGGCGCACCACTTTGCCGCGACAAAGGCGCTGGACGACGCGTTCAACGTGGAGCCCACGAAGACCGCCAAGAAGCTCAGGGAGCTGATGTACGCTGGTAACTTCATCTATGACCACACCCTCCACTTCTACTTCCTGGGCGGACCGGACTTCGTGGTAGGCCCAGACGCGCCACCCGGCGAGAGGAACATCTTCGGCGTCCTCAAGAAGGTCGGGCTGGATGTGGGGAAGGAAGTAATCAAGCACAGGGCCTACGGCCAGAAGATCACCGAGATGCTCGGTGGAAAGGCGACCCACCCCACCTGCGGCATTCCCGGAGGGATCAGCAAGGGGCTCAACGAGGAGGAGCGCCAGAGCATCGAGGACATGGCGAGGAGCAGCGTGGAGTTCGCAAAGTTCACGCTCAAGGTGTTCGATGATATCGTGCTGGCCAACGAGGACTATGTGAGCCTCATCCTGAACGACGCGTACCAGCTTGACACGTACAACATGGGACTGGTGGACAAGAACAACAACGTCAACTTCTATGACGGGGCCCTCAGGGTCACCGACCAGAAGGGCAACGAGTTTGACAGGTTCCAGGCGGTCGATTACCTCGACAAGATCGTTGAACACGTGGAGCCGTGGACGTACAGCAAGTTCACTTACCTGAAGGAGCTGGGCTGGCACGGTTTCACTGGCGGCCCTGACAGCGGTATCTTCCGCGTCGGGCCACTTGGAAGGCTCAACGCAGCCAATGGAATGGCGACTCCGCTGGCCAACGAGGAGTACAAGCGGATGTACAAGACGCTGGGCGGAAGACCCGTGAACTCGACGCTGGCGTTCCACTGGGCGCGGCTCATCGAGCTGATGTACGCTGCCGAGAGGACTCTTGAGCTATCGCTGGACCCAGGGATCACAGACACTGATCTGCGGAACCCGGTCGGAGAGCCAGGCGAGGGCGTTGGTGTAATCGAGGCGGCCCGTGGCGTGCTCGTTCACCACTACAAGGTGAACAAGGAGGGCATGATCGACAAGGCGAACCTCATCGTGGCCACAACTAACAACTATGCAAGTATCTGCATGAGCATCAGGGACGCCGCGAAAGGCTTGATCAAGAACCACGTGGTGAACGATGGGCTCCTCAACATGGTGGAGATGGCTTTCAGGGCTTACGACCCATGCTTCGGGTGCAGCACCCACAGCTTGCCCGGAAAGATGCCCATGACAGTGAACATCTACGACGCCAATAAGAACCTAGCACAGACCGTCCGGAGAGAGTAAACAAATGAGGACCCTTGTCATCGGCGTTGGCAACCTATATCGGCGTGACGACGGGGCAGGGATCCATGTCGTAAACCAACTCAAGAAAAAAGTGCCGACCATCGATGCCATAGAGGTTGGGCTCGGGAGCGTCGAGATACTTGAGTACATGATGGGCTATGAAAGGGTCATTATTGTTGACGCCATAGTGACGGGGGCCGAACCTGGGTCCTATTTTCATGTCAACATCGCTACATTAGATGATCCCCCTCTCATCTTTCACAGCCACGGGATAGACCTGATTACAACTCTCAAGCTGGGGAACCTCCTGTACTCTGATCAGATGCCCAAAGAGCTGGTGGTCATAGGGATAGAGGTGGAGGACACGCTGACCATGAGCGAGGAATGCACCCCGCGTGTACGTGAGGCCGTGAAAAACGTCGTGGACGAGATCATTGTTATGGTGGCATCCTGACCGTTTTCATGGTTCGCAATCCGAGAGGTTTAAAATAGCTATAGTTGAGGGTAATACGAAGGAAAATGACCCAAGCCCTAGTGCTTTTATTGGTTGACCCTAAAATCGAGTCATCTGTTTTGACCGAGATTCGTGCAGCCCCCGGAGTCATCGAGGCCAACTACATCTACGGGCCATACGATATCTACGTCAAAATTGAGGGTGACACGAAGGAAAGCATCCGCAACCTCATCTTTGATAAGATTAGAGGATTATACGGGATCCAATCAACCACCACTTGTCTCATCTATGAATAATGTCCTAGGCATCTTCAATCTGAAAGGTGCCAATACCTCAGTAGGTTGTAATGTAATCACTCGTTCGCTTGTTGGAAATTTAAATGTCGAAGGAGCACTCATTTTTTCCATTTTCTCATTATTAATAACATGTCGATGTGATGAAATATTGTTTATTAACTGTTAGATTGATTAAATGTAAATCAGTATATATTATCGTTTACAAAATGTTAAATACCTGTTACTTTCCCCTTTCCGACATGGCGCCTGACTTAACTGCAACTGAGGTGAGGATTTTAGCAGCTTTACAGGAGAATCCACGGGTCTCAGTTTCTGAGTTAGCTAATATCGTGAAGGTATCACGTCCTACCATCAATAAACTTCTAACCTCATTGGTAGAGAACGAGAAAATCTTGCTGACCTCGGGTTTGAATGCCAAGGCACATCATTGTAGGCTCGCGAACGTTGGAATTAACGTACCAACAGCGGATTCAAGGTCAGAAGTAATCAAGATTCTAAATCAATGCCCCAAAGTGCTCAACTTTTACAGGACAACCGATCAGGCGAACCTACTGGTCACCCTGTGTGGAGAAGATGAGCAATCCATAACCTCCCACGTGAACTGCCTTGGTGACCTTGAGCACGTTGAGGTAAAGTACAGCCACTCCCTGGGTACCCCGCTGAAAAACATGGCGATCCCAATCCGAATCGGCGACAACTCAAACACGCCATGCGGGAGGAACTGTTACGAGTGCATGAGCTTTAAAAACGAGTGGTGTCGCGGCTGCTTCACCTACTCTGAATAACTTTTTTCATAGTCCCTCTTTGGACCAAGCTCTTGATTCAAAATTCAGAAGTTTTCACATCCATGTTTTAAGCATTGAATCCTAGGGTAATCTGATTTTAATGACGATCAAGGTTGGCATGATTGGTTGTGGAACCATCTCTAGGTACCACCTCAAGAGGACCCTGGAACTGGACTCTGTTGAAGTGGTTGCAGCTTATAACCGTGGGTCGGGTAACAGGGAGGAGTTCGGGAAGGAGGCTGGGTTATCAGGTGGCTCGCTCTACTCGGATGTCTCCAAGATGATCAAGCATCCCGGCCTTGACGCGGTCATCAACTGTCTTCCAAACAGAATGCACTCTAACATTTCAGTCGAGGCTCTGGAAGCTGGTCTCCACGTCATGTGCGAGAAACCCATGTCAACGAGTCATCAGGAGTCCAAAGACATGGTTGACGCCGCCAGGAGGAACGACAAGAAACTGTTCATAGGGCTCACCCTGAGGTTCAACGGGGATACGCTAGCCGCAAAGAAGGTCGTGGAAGGCGGGGCGTTGGGAGACATCTACTATGCCAACTCCGCGTGGATGAGGAGGAACGGTATACCCGGCTGGGGAAGCCAGTTCACCAGGAAGGACCTAGCCGGGGCTGGCCCCATCTATGATATCGGCGTCCATGCACTTGACACGACCTGCTGGCTCATGGATGATTTCGAGGCAGACCAGGTTCTCGCCTCCACCTACACGAAGCACGGCCCCCACAGGAGGGGCCTTGAGGACTGGGGGACGCCGGACTTTGACGGGTACTTTGATGTCGAGGACCTCTCCTCGGCGATAATCAAGATGAAAAGCGGTGCCACCATCAGTTTCGAGGTCAGCTGGGCCGCCCATGTCCCGAAGGAGCGATTCACCGTGAGGCTTGTAGGCGAGGATGCGGGTCTGGACCTGGAGACGATGATACTCCACACCACCAAGGACGCGGAGGAGATAGACACACCCATCGAGTTCAAAGAGACCGATGCCTACCTGGGGGAGATGAAGCACTTCGTTGACTGCATCCAGAACGATAAAGAGCCGATAACCACTCCCAGCCAGATGCTTGAACTGCAGGCAACGCTTGATATGATTTTGTTATCTGGTGAAGAAAATAGGGTTGTAAAAAGGGGAGAGGTTTAGTTCGCTGGGAGGAGCTTGTCGACCACGTCGACCTCGCACATTGAGTCCTCTGCCCAGATGTCTCCGTGCTGGTTGAGTCCCCTGATCCTGCACCCTCCGCCGCAGACGTTCATGTTTGAGCAGTCGCTGCAGATGCCCTTGAGGTTCTCCTTCTTTGCCCTGAACCTGTTTAGCACCTCGTTGTCGGAGTCGTTCCACATCTTGCTGAACTTGGTCTCACGCACGTTGCCTATCAGGTAGTCGGGCTGCTGGCTGAACTGGCACGGGTATACGTTGCCCTCCGGGTCAACGTTTGCGACCCTGTCGCCTGCGCTGCAGCTGTCGCCGGTCATGCTGAGGAGCTTGAACGCGTTCCCGTACTCGGGGTGGTTCTCCTCCTTCATCCTGTTGAGGAGGTAGACCCCGTCCTGGGGGGCATCAACCGTGAGTATCTCGATCTTCTCCGGGTCAATGATGTTCGCCTTGTTGTAGAGCACGTCCTGTGTCCACTTGATCTTCTCTGGGCTGAGCTGGTTGTCGAGGTATCCATCAAGGCCCCTGCCGCTTGGCACAAGCCAGTAAAGGCAGAACCTTGGCACGCCCATCTCAAGGGCCATGTCGATGATGTCCGGTACTTCCTTGTAGTTGGACTTGTGGGCCGTGATCCTGATGCCGCTCTTGAGGCCGATCTCGACGCAGTTCTTGAGTCCGTCGATGGCTCCCTGCCATGCTCCCTTCATGCCCCTGATGTGGTCATGGGTCGCTGGGTCGTAGCCGTCCAGTGAGACGCCGACGTACTGGATTCCAACGTCCTGGAGCCTCTTGGCTACCTCTTTTGTGATTAACACCCCGTTTGTGCTGATGACCGTCCTGAGCCCCTTGCCTTTCGCGTACTCTGCTAACTTCCAGAAGTCCTTGCTGATCAGTGGCTCTCCACCCGTGAACAGTAGTAGTGGTACTCCCACCTCCGCGACGTCGTCGATGAATGCCTTGCCTTCCTCAAGGTTCTGCTCGTTCGGTCGCTCCGCGTCTGGGCTTGCGTTGATGTAGCAGTGGCCGCATGTCAGGTTGCACTTGTTTGTGATGTTCCAGAAGATCACCGGCCTCCTGGTGTCCGTGAAGGCCAGCATCTCTGTTGGCACGTCAATAGGCGCTGAAAGCCTGTGCTTTATGGCTTGGCTTACTGTTCCTTTCCCGTGTAATAGTCGTGTAAATCGTATCATTCTTTATTTCTCCTTGTTGCCAGCCTTGAGCTGGTTCCTTTGAATCGTCTTTTGCTGAACAAAACTTGGTAATCGTCCACGCCGACCTCGTCGGCGAGTTTCTTTGCGAACCCGTACACCGATTCCCTGTCATAGTCATGGACTACCGTGTAGAGGTTGTACTCCCATTTCCCAGGGTATGTCACCCTCTCGTAGATGTGTGATATCTCTCCCCTCTCAAGGAAGACCGGGACCGCTGCATCCATCTTATCGTCCGGGATGTTCCAGACGACGACGGCGTTGGCCACTATCCCCAGCTTGCGCTGGTTGATGTTTGCCGAGAACCTCCTGATGAGGCCGTTCTCGTCCATGGCCTTAACCCTCTTCACTAGCTCCTCCTGGCTCATGCCCAGCTTCTCGGCCGCCTCCTTGAAGGGCTCCCGTGTGACCGGTACTCCGTCCTGGATGACTCGCAGTATCTCGTGGTCAGTCTTCATCATATCACCTGAAAGTGTACCTGACCTTGATCTTGTGCTTCCGCGTAACCGGGAGGTCCAAGACATCGGTCTCTGGGATCTGGGTTGCCTCAAGTATCTCTTTGAGGCTGGATTTTAGCTGGTCCTGGCTTGACGTGATGAGGGTGAACCACATGTTGTACTTGTGGCTCCTCTCGTAGTTGTGGGTCACAGAGTCGAATCCGCTGATTATCCCCGCGACCTCGTCCATGCGCTCCTGGGGCACCGTCATGAGGACAAGAGTTCGTGCTGATAGCCCTACCCTGTCCGTCTCCAGAACGGGGCCGAAGCGCCTGATGACGCCCTCGCCGTGGAGCCTCTGAACCCGCTCCATGGTCTCCTCGTACGTGATGCCAAGCCTCTCGGCCAGGTCATCGAAGGGGCGCACGGATATGGGCAGCTCGTCCTGCACTATTGTGAGGAGCCCCTTGTCCGTATCGTCTAGCTGGACCGTTGCCAATGGGACGCTATGCCTCCCATCCCTTGGGCTGGTATGGGCACCAGGGCTCCTCGCCCAGGTAGCCGCCCTCCAGCTCGTGGGGCTCGTGGAGCCCGCCGCATGCCTCGATAAAGTCGCTGCTTAGGCCGTAGGACCTGGCCCTGCAGCCGCCGCACTGCGCCTTGTACTCGCATGCACCGCACCTTCCCGTGAGGTTGTCAAAGTCCCTCATCTTGTTGAGGACCTCGCTGTTCTCCCATATCTCCTTGAACGGGGTGTCCTTGATGTTTCCCAGCTTGATTGGAAGGTATGGGCACGGCGTAACCTCGCCCTCTGGGTATATCCTGACGTAGGTGAGCCCTGCGATGCAGCCCCTGCTCCACCTGCTCATGTCTATGCCCATCTGCTCTGCTATCCTCTTGTACTGGGGCGCGCACGTTGGCTTGACATCCAGGTTGGTCTTCTGTGACTTTTGCAGCACCTGCCTGATCATCTTCTCGTACATCTCCGGGGTGATGTCCTCTACCTCCGTTCCCCTGCCCGTCGGGACCAGGAAGAACAGGTGGAGGTCCTTGACCCCAAGGTCTTCAGCCATGTCGAGGATGTTGTCGATGTCGTCAAAGTTCTGGACGGTCACCGTGGTGTTGAACTGTACGCCCAGGCCGTTCCTGATGCTCGCCTTGATGCCGTCGATGGCCTTCTGCCATGAGCCGGGGACTCCCCTGAACTCGTCGTGGATCTCGGGTGTGCTTGAGTCCATGCTTATGGCCACCTTCTTGATGCCCGATGCCAGGATCTTCTTGGCCACCTCGTCGGTTATGCCGATGCCGTTTGTGCCCATGGCCATCTTGAGGCCCTTATCGGTGCCGTACCTGGCGAGCTCGAATATGTCCTCCCTCATCAGTGGCTCCCCGCCGCTGAGCACAAGCACCGGCTTGCTGACTTCTGCGATCTGGTCGATGAGCATCTTTCCCTCCTCGGTGGTGAGCTCCTGTGCGCTCTCCCTCTCCTGCGCATCCATGTAGCAGTGGGCGCATTTTAGGTCACACTTGAAAGTGGAGTTCCAGGAGATAATCCTGGGTATGTGCTTTTTTGGTCCGCCTGGGGCTGCTCCGGGATGTCCACCTGGGTGTCCTCCGGGGTGACCGCCATGTCCGTGTTTATTGTTGTCCATTTATTGTACCTACTCTAGGATTGATATCAGCGACTCCACCAGGTCCCTGATGGAGTGTTTCTCGGGGACTATGTCCACCTTGAAGCCCAGTTCCTCTATCGCCCCCTTGGCCCTGGGGCCTATCGCGGCAACAACTGTCCTGCCCAGGCCCTCCTTGAGCTGCCCGAGCATGTTCTCCTGTTCCGCGATCTCTGCAAGGTTTTTTGCCGTTGACGCGCTGGTGAACGTCACAGCATCGACCTTGCCCGCCTCAAGGTCCTTGATGAGCTCTAACGCCCTGGACCTGTCGGCCGGTGGTCTGGATATGTAGGCCGTGACCTCTGTGACCTGGGCTCCCCTCTCCTTGAGGGCGTCGCCCAGCTCGCTGTTGGCCATGCTTGACCTTGGGATTCCGATGTGGAGTCCCTTCAAATCGCCCCCGATGGCCTCCAGTACGCCGTCGGTGCTCTGGATTCTCGCGACCACGTTGTCAGTGACGCCGTGGCCGACTAGTTCTCTCTGGGTACTCGTGCCTATGACGAGCACCCCTGATGCGTTGATGCCCTTGAGGAGCCCGTCCAGCTTTCCTTCCCGCTGGGCCTCCTCGAAGATGCACCTGACGCTGTTTACGCTTAGAAAAACGAGTTTATCGAAGCAACCCGAGGCCGTTTTGCGGATGAACTCGTCGAGTCCATCCCCCTCGGGTGCCGTGATCTCTATCATGGGGGCCACGTACGCGGTGCCGCCCATGGTTTCCACTATCTCCACCATCTCCTTGCACTGATGCCTCGGCCTCGTGATGGCCACTGTCTTCCCTGCAAGGGGACCGGCGGAGCTACTCAAACCAGCTGAGCTCCTCTCTTAGGCTCACGACCTCACCGATGATGGTGATGGCCGGTGGCTTGATGCCCGCGTTGTATGTTTTCTCGTGGATATCAGCGATGGTGCCCACTATGGTCTTCTGATGTGGGGTGGTTCCCTTCTCGATGACCGCGACTGGTGTCGCTGGGTTCTTGCCGCCCTTCATGAGCTTGTCCATGATAATTTTCATGTTTGTTATGCCCATGAGCACGACCAGCGTGTCCACGTTCTGTGCTAGGCTCTCCCAGTCCACGGTTCCCTCTTTCTTTGACGATGCCTCGTGTCCCGTGATGAAAGCGACCGATGATGCCATGTGTCGCTGGGTCATGGGGATTCCCGCGTACGCGGGGACTGATATTGCCGAGGTGATTCCTGGAACTATCTCGAAATCGATTCCCGCAGCGTTGAGCACCTGGCCCTCCTCGCCGCCCCTGCCGAACAGGAAGGGGTCGCCGCCCTTGAGCCTTACAATGGTGCCCCCGTGCTGTGCCTTCTCCACTAGTAGGTTGTTTATCCTCTCCTGGGTGGCGCTTGCCTCACCTGGGTGCTTGCCCACGTAGACCTTTTCACATTTCTCGGGTACCAAGCTCAGAATTTCCTCAGTGACAAGCCTGTCATAGAGCAGTACATCGGCCTCGCATAGGAGGCGGTGGGCTTTCACCGTTATCAGTTCCGGGTCTCCGGGCCCTGATCCAACTAAGTATACTTTTCCTTTTGTCGTCATTCCTGCCACCTCTCTATGAGTTTGGCTCCTCCCTGGTCCAACATGTCCAGGGCCGCTTTGTGTCCGAATCCCTCGGGGTCATCAACTGGCCCCTTCGCCTTGTACTGGAAACGGACGCTTCCGTCTGGGGACAGGACACTCGATATGAGCTCAAGTCCCCCGTTGACCGTAACTATGACACCTACCGGTGTCTTGCATCCACCGCCCACGGTGGTCATGAACGCCCTCTCCGCGAGAGTCGCCGTCCACGCGTCGCTGTCTGTGATCTTTCCAAGTGCCTCGATGGCTTCCTTGTTGTCCGCCCTCGCCACGATGGCCAGCGCACCCTGGCACGCTGATGGGGTAAAGTCCTCCAGCGTCAGCAGCTCGGTGATTACGTCTTCCTTGCCCATCCTGATGATGCCTGACTCGGCGAGTATGACGGCATCGTACTCCCCGTCCCTCATCTTCTGGATCCTGGTGTCCACGTTGCCCCTGATGAGCTGGATGTCCAGGTCTCCCCGCTTGAACAGGACCTGCGCCTTCCTCCTTGGGCTTGCGCTTCCGATTACCGCGCCCAGCGGCAGGTCTGCGAGGCTCTTGTATTTTATCGAAACAAGTGCGTCCCTCGGTGGTGCCCTCTCGGGTACCGCCGCGACCACCAGGCCCTCCGGTGTCTCCATGGGTAGGTCCTTCATGCTGTGGACCGCAAAAGCCGCCTCCCCGCTGAGGACCACCTCGTCCACCGCCTTTGTGAATACTCCCTTCTCGTTGATTGCTGAAATGGGCCTGTCCCTGAACTTGTCACCTGATGTGGTGATGACCATTGTCTCGACCTCGACCTCCGGTGCCTTCTCGGCCAGGAGCGCCTTGACTATGTCTACCTGTATGAGTGCGAGGGGGCTTCCCCTTGTCGCTGCGATTAGTTTCAATTCTGACATTCTACTCCTTGAGCCACTTGGCCGCGTCCTTGGCGTGGTATGTGATGATCATCTCTGCGCCAGCGCGCTTTATGGCGGTGAGAATCTCAAGTGCCACCTTTTTCTCGTCGATCCAGCCGTTGGCTGCCGCTGCCTTCACCATGCTGAACTCGCCGCTGACGTTGTAGGCCGCCGTCGGCATCCTGAACGTCTCCCTGACGCTCTGGATCATGTCCAGATATGCTAGGGCTGGCTTCACCATGATGATATCAGCTCCCTCCTGAACGTCCAAGGCTGTCTCCCTGATTGCCTCCTCCTTGTTGGCAAAGTCCATCTGGTATCCCCTCCTGTCGCCGAAGCTTGGTGCCGACTCCGCGGCGTCCCTGAATGGCCCGTAAAAGTTTGATGACTGCTTGGCCGAGTAGGCCATGATCGGTATGTTGCCGTATCCTGCCTGGTCAAGGGCGTGCCTGATTGCCCCGACCTGTCCATCCATCATCCCTGATGGCGCGACCATGTCTACCCCTGCCTTGGCGTAGGACACCGCCACCCTCCCGTACAGCTCAAGGGTCACGTCGTTGAGTATCTCGCCGTTCTCCACGATACCGCAGTGGCCGTGGCTCATGTACTCGCACAGGCACACATCGCCTATGACCATGAGCTTGTCACCCAGGTCCTCCTTTATGGCCCTGATTGCGTTCTGGGTGAGACCGTTCTCGTCAAGGGCCGAGGTGGCCACTTCGTCCTTGAGCTCCGGGATCCCGAACATCATGACTGCGGGTATTCCCAGTTCCTGGGCTTCCCTTGCCGCCGCCACTATGTCCTTGGGTGGGTACTGGTACTGGTCCGGCATTGATCTGATCTCCTCCGGCGCGTCTATTCCCTCCTTGACGAAGAGTGGGTAGATGAAATCGTTGACGCTCAGGGAGGTCTCCCTGACCATATCCCTTAGTTTCTGGGTGGCTCTTAGCCTCCGCATCCTGAGTTCTGGGTACTGCATACTGGTCACTTTTTTCCTTAATCGTTACTTGATTGAATCTGGCTGGCTTCCTCGATGATCTCCTCTGCGGCCGCTTTTGCCTCCCCGAGTTTCCCTGATTCGAGTTTGGCGTGGATACCCGGGTCGTTGAATATCCTGTATAGCGTGTCCCTTCTGGCCGAGCTGTCGTTGATCATTTTCTTTGCCAGCTCCCTCGCGTGGTGCTGGACCTCTAGGTTCAGGCTGTCCATCTCCGTTACCTGGGAGGAGAGTCTTTTCTTGAGAACCTTTGATACGATGGGGCTCTTGCCGTCGGTGCATATCCCCACCCTGATGCTTCCCCTCTGGAAGACGGCGGGTGAGTAGAAATCGCATATCTCGGGCATGTCAACGGCACAGACCAGGACCCTTGACTCCCTCGCCAGCTTTGATACTAGCTGGTTCAGTGTCCTGTCATTTGTTGCCGCGAAAACCAGCTTTGAGTCCCTGATGTGGGCCCTCAGCTGGGTTGTCGCGTTTCCAAGCCTCTGCCCTACAAGGGTAACCTTGCCCTGGGTTCCTAGTTCTTTCAGGGCTGGGGTGAAAGTCTCGCTTATGACGGTCACGTCAGCCTGGTTGCGCAGGAGTGATTTTACCTTTCGTTCACCCAACGTGCCACCTCCTATCACAAGTGTTCTGCTTCCATCCACCCTTAGATCAATTAGCAAATTATAACCACCAGTTTGTGTTCAATCTGTATTGTTTGATTAAACCAGCGGAAATCAGATATATATCTTACGCTTGGAGCAAACTCTCTTATCTTTTTCGCTGAAAATAGCAAACAAAGTAATTACTTTGAGCAATTTCTCCAATTTGATCTAATTGGTGTGTATTCTATCTATACCCTTTACATTTTGTCTGTTTTTTGTCTCTCTATCTTACCAACAAGGACATATTGGATCATTATATATTGGAAACCAATATATAGGAGTACTATCCATGTGTAGGATGGCGATATATTGAACTCCAACATATACGAGACTGGAAGATATTTCCTCTTCATAATGGCCGAGATCATACCCCTGTTCCTCGGCTCAACTTTCCTCATAGGGCTCTCAATGGAGTACATCTCCGAGGAGACCCTGCAAAACTCACTCGGAGGCAAGAAGGGCATTTTTGGGATGATCTCCGCTGCCATATTCGGGTTCATCACCCCGTTCTGCAGCTGCAGCTCGATCCCGGTCCTAGCTGGGATGGTGGCCGCCGGTCTACCGATAGGTATACTGACCACGTTCCTGATAGCGTCCCCTTATCCTATCGAGGTCGCGCTGCTCATACTGACCCCAATGTTCGGATGGAAGTTCGGGCTGGCATTCGGCCTGGCAGGAGTCATGATCGCGCTTCTGGCGGGGTACTTTGTCCACACCCAGAAATGGGACGACCAGATCAGGGAAGAGGCGACGCTGTTCGCTATCCCGACAGGTCCAGCAGAGGTGTCCTGCGGATGCGATGAGGCAGAACCGGTACAGACTGATAGTTTCGTCGAGAAGATGAAAAGGGCGGCAATCTACTCGGTTTGCTTCCTGAGAAAGCTGTTCCTGTTTGTGGTCCTTGGGGCCGGAATAGGCGCGGTTATCCACGGGTACCTGCCAGAGACCCTGCTGGCTACCTACCTGGGCGGCTCAAGCATCTACGCGGTGCCCCTGGCTGCCCTGATAGGCGTGCCCCTGTACGTGGGTATCGTGCCCATGATCCCAATCATCCTCTCCCTCTCAACCAAGGGGGTGAGCATGGGAGCGCTCATCGCCTTCCTCATCACGGCGGCCGCGCTGAGCCCACCTGAGATCATCATGCTCTCGGGGATGTTCAAGCGCAAGTACATCGGGTTCTTCGTGGGGATGGTGATAGCCGGGGCCATTGTGACGGGTTATCTCTTCAACATACTGATCTAGGAGAAATGAAAATGAAGGTAGAACTAGTACTGGAAAACCCTATGGCGGGGGGCTGCGGGTGCAGCGTATCAATGTCGGACAGGATGGCGCTGATGAAGCAGGTCAGGGAGCAGGCGCAGGTCTGGGAGAACGTGAAAAAGGGTCACAGGGACCACGAGTTCACCAGGAGCGTCATGGCTGATCAGGGCCCGCAGCACATCAGGGCGGCCATTGAGGCCGGCTCTCTGCTGCCACTTATCTTCCTGGACTCTGAGCTCGTCCACTCGGGAAGCTACCCTATCTTGAATGAGTTCGACGATTTGTTGATCGGAGGAGAGCAGAACACATAAGTCTCCTCCAATCATCTTCCTATCGTTCTGGAGATGCCCGTTTTGTCTAAAAGCACGTACTGGGAGAGGAGCTTCATGCTGGGCCTGAGCAAGCTCATAGTGCTCAGCGTCCTGAGGAACGGCCCCGTGCACGGGTACGGTATAATCAAGGAGATCGAGACCAAGAGCGACCAGTGCTGCAGCATCACCCCTGGCAGCATCTACCCGCTCCTACGCGACCTTGAAAAGGAGGCGCTCATCGTGAGCCACAAATCAAAGGTCCGCGGCCGTGAGAGGGTCAACTACGAGTTGACTGATACCGGGCGTGACACATTGAAAGAGGGGCTGGAGATGTGGGAGATATTCCTCGATGGGACACGTAACATCTTCTACGACGATGCCCAAAAGGTCGAGGCGAACTAACCCATTATCCTCTTCATATCGACCTCGGCTGACAGGTAGCCGAAGCCGCTCCACGCGTTCGTCTCAAGTACCCTTTCCAGTAGACTGATGTACTTGTCGTACTCGCCCCTGAACCTGTACTCGTTGGCCACGCCGAAACCTGATGTGACCAGACTTAGCTGGTCCTCGTCGCCGCTGATTATGTCCCCCGGCTCAATCTCGCCCTTGTACATCTTGAGGCACTCATAGTACCCTCCGCTAACGGGGCAGTTCATACCGGGCTTGACGTGGCTTAGCGCCTCTTTCGCGTCCTCCTCCAAGCCCAGCCTCTTGAGTATGATATAGTTCCAGTAGACCGACATGATGATGTGGTCGTCGTTGACTGCCACCGCGAGGAGGTCATGGAACGCCTTGCTGGCGTTGATTAGGTCTCCTTTCATCATGTAAGCGAGGCCCAGGTGGTAGTACACGTTGGTGTAGAATGTGTACTCGGTGGTCTCCTCTGCACCGGAAAGGCCACTGGGCTCCATGAAGTCGGGCTTTTTGAGCATGATATCAGCGGCCCTCTCAGAGTCGGCGATGGAGTACTCGAACATCCTGAGGCTCAGGAACCTGTGTGCCCTGTGTCTGAGGAACTCGGGGTCGTCTGGGAACTTTTTCAGTGCCTCGGTGAAGATGTGTATGGCGTCCCTGTACCTGCCAAGGTACGCGTGCTGCCGTCCGAGCCAGAGTATCTTCTCCCGATTTTCTGGGTGTGCCTCCCACTAGGCGTACGCTTTGTTGAACTTGATTAGCTGTTTGTGTTCGGTGTCAGGGTAGCTCACCGGGTTGTAAAGGGGCTCGCCAAAGAGGCTGAATCCTTCAGGAGTCTCTATCTTCATGCCTCATCTCACCCCGTATCGTATTTGAAGTGTGTCTTGGGGTCATCTGATTTGCTAATTGTGTCATAAACGAGAAATGAAAAGAAATTGATAATCGTCAGTCGGGGTTATTCCTCGACCTTGACCATGTCCTGCCCGCAGCACACAAGGGTCCCGCCGCCGCTCTCCAGCACGTTCACCTTGTTTCCGCATAGCTCACATAGATAGACTTCGTTTACAACAGTCATGTTGATCTATTTATGCCGGTGATTTTTATGCTTTACCAAGCCCCGCCCTGATACTATCCCCGAGTAGCTCTACCTTGTTCACCGTCTCGGCGTCCTTTTCCCAGTCACCGTAGAGGTCTTTACCGCACCTGAGCCGCTCAATCCCATCCTCGCCGTACACGTTGTACAGGCTGCCCACGGTACACATCAGTCCATCCCCGCATGTGTTGCACGGCGCGTTCCTGCTCAGGTACTCGACGCTGCCCACGAATGATGCCCTGTACGCGTTCATCCTGCGCTTCACTGATTCGACGGTCCTCTCGGGGACCTGGAACCCACCGCTGGAGACCACCGCGTACGGCTTGCCTTCAAGGGGGAACCTGTTGTGCCTGAAGCTCCACAGGCGCTCAAGGAACATGGCCATGAGGCTGTTCATGCCGTTGAAGAAGTCGGGGGAGCCAAGCACCAGTGCATCCGCCCCCTCTATCAGTGGGTACAGTTCCCTCAAATCGTCATCCAGCTTGCAGTGGTTGTCCCCTGCGCACAGGTGGGCGCACCCCAGGCACGGGCCGAACTTGAGATCGTGAAGGTTGATGAACTCGGAATCTGGACCCGCCTGCTCCAGCAGCCTCTTTACCATCCTGTCAACGTTCCCGTCCCTCACGGGGCTGCTGCTAATTCCTAAAACCACCAATCTGTAACCAAGTTACTCCCTTCTAGGTTAAAATCTTCCAGAGATATGGCAATCGTTTTTGGGTTATTGTAGGTATCTACTATCCCCCTAATGGTGCATATCACATATTATTCAGTATTTGATGACGAGGTTTTGCATGGATGAAGGCTCAATAACCAGCTTACTAGTAGGAAAGCTAAGTGGAATTCCCAGACTTCAATTTTAACTTTGATTTTTACTTTGAAAACC
This sequence comes from uncultured Candidatus Bathyarchaeia archaeon, assembly GCA_964383685.1. Classification (GTDB taxonomy): domain Archaea; phylum Thermoproteota; class Bathyarchaeia; order TCS64; family TCS64; genus RBG-16-57-9. Next base: position 18,607 of record CAYLJH010000004.1, read on the forward strand.
AAAGTATTATATCTTGGTGTGTTTCTCAAATCATGAGAATGAAAGACAACATTGAAGCACTTTTTCATGCATCTGAAAAAATGAATGGAAGTGCCATGTCTTTGTTACGATGTTTGATATTGACAATGCTGCATTATTACAAAGACGGTTTACAGTATAGAGAACTAAAAACTGTGTTTCAAATTTCAGATGGAAAATTAATACATAATTTAACTCAATTAGTGGAGTATAATTACATAAAAAAAGAAAAAATACGTTTTGACAATAAACAACTTGCTATTTATTCACTAACTTCAGAAGGACAAAAGGAAATTGAAAAAATGAGTGAATGGATGAAAGCAGTTTTAATAATATTAAATACGGAGTGAAAAAAATGATAGACGATTTCAAAAAAGTAGCGGCATTAGTTAACCATCTTGGGTTAGAAATTGATCCCAGGGTGTATAAAGGAAGATTTCTCCTTCAAAAACTAACATATCTAGCTCAAATTGTGGGAATAAACACAGATTACATTTTCACAACTCATGTGGCAGGGCCATATTCTAAAACATTAACCCATGATTATTATGCCCATCCCGAATTAATTTATTCGAAAGATTCAGAATATCAATTAAGTCCGGAAGAAATTGAGTCAGCACAAAAACTTGGTTCGTATTGTGATTTCAATGGAAGTCTAGCCCTTTTGGAGTCAACATCGACTTTTGCGATAATTATGGATCAAGTTTCATATTTAGATGACAACGAGATAAATCGTATATTCAAAATTAAGAAGCCACATATAACAAACAAACAACGAATCATTGGATTGAATAAAGCGAAACAATTGTTGTTCAAAGAAGAATATCTCACAGAGGAACTTAAAGAAGAGATGGATCTCTGGGATTCGATAGAATAGGTGGTTTAATGGCTCCTCCTGTTTCTCTTTCAGCGATTTCAGTTCAAGATATTTGGCTGGTCACTCTAGACGATGCTGAGGGTCATGAACAGGACGGAACTCGTCCGGTTATAATTATGGGGCTTCATACACCATCTAAATTGACCATGATTACTCCTTGTACAGGAACAATACGTGCAACCAGATTCCCTCATACTCATCAATTAAGTCCTACTTTTACTAACGGCTTATCCAAAGATTCAGTTGCTTTAGTTTATCAGACAAGGGCGTTGTCGACAACGAGATTTATCAGAAAGATGGGAAAATGTAGCCAAGCAGATTTTGAGGCAATAAAAATAATGCTAGAAGACTACTTAGATTTATAACCTCTACCTATCTGCCGCACGCGAAAAAACCAAGGGAATCATACACGCCTATATTTTGCCCTTTTTGCACCCCGAGGTTTTTCCCTTTTCACAATTCCTGCTCTTTGAAGCATCAACATGTTTCTCTTTGAGCAAGTTCTTCAAATTAAATCAATTTGTAACCTAGCCACGGGCATAACAAACTTTGCTATACCCTCGCACCCGGTGCCACCATTTTTCTCCTTATGTCATGTTACTTGATGCAAGGAACCGGCTCCCAGAATTTTTTTTCGCGTTATATACGGTAACCGTTCACAGGAAGCCGGCTGGGGCTCTCTAAAAATATTTTTTTCCAGAATTTACGGCCCACTGTTATCTCTAGAATAAAAAAAATCACCAAGTAACAACCTACAGGTACCAAGCCGCCTGAAAAAACCCCTTATGTCAGGTTACTTGATACAAGAAATTAGATGGTGGTGAGTTCCTTGTGGAAGTTGCTGAACGTTTCACCGCCCGTCTTGGTCACAAGCACCACGTCCTCCACCCTGGCGCTCCACTCACCGAAAAGAAGCACGCTTGGCTCCACCGTGAAAGTCATGCCCTCCTGGAGCATCGTGCTGTCCGGGATGTACAGGTACGGCGGCTCGTGGACCGTCAACCCTATCCCGTGCCCAAGCCTGTGGACAAAGTTCTCGCCGAAACCGGCGCGCTCGATTATGCCCCGCGCCACGCTGTCAAGCTGCTCGCACGTAAGCTCCCCCGCCCTCATCTGCTCAATGGAAGTGGCCTGGGCCATCATGACGATCTCATGTATCTCCTGGACCTTGGCCGGGGGCTCCCCCACGAACACTGTCCTGCCGAAATCGCTGCAATAGCCCTGGTAGACGCACCCGAAATCAAAGCTTATGGTGTCCCCGTCCTCTAGCAGCCTGGGCTTGTCCGGTGACTCCCCTAGGGCCCACGGGTGGTTGGGGCTCCTGAACCTGACGCCCGTCACGAAGCTGTTGTACTCCGCGCCCTGCTTCCTGAACTCGTAATCGATGGCGTTTGCCACATCAATCTCGCTCTGTCCCCTCTCAAGGCCGTCAACAACTTTAGCGTAGACCCTGTCCGTGATCTCCCCGGCCTTCTTCATGACCTCGATCTCGTCGCTGTCCTTGATCATCCTCATTGGCTCGATGATCTCGCTGGCATTGCTGAGCTTGCTGTACGGCATAACCTGCCTGAAAAGGAGGACCGTGTGTGCCCATGCCCTTTCCTCGATGGCCACGCCCTTGCCCCTCATGTTAAGCTGGCCGATGACCTCCCTGAGGATCTCCTTCGGCCTCTCGCTCTCGTCGAGTATCTTAACCCTGGTTATCCAGGGCTTTCCCTCTGCCTGCTTCTTCCAGCCGCTCGCCCCCATCCGGGGCGCGAGGAGAGTGATTCCACCGGTTAACGTGATGTATGCGCCGTGAATGTAATCCCCGAAGCTGTTGCTATCGGTCAACTCGGGCCCTTTTCTCTTAATACCTGTCAAATAGAACAAGTTGGCGCCCCTTCGAAGATACATGAGGGCGATGCCTCTCTTCCGCATGGCCTCGCGTACTCTGCTGAGCCTTCCCTCGTAGTCCATAACCTATGTTTACGGCTTCCGGGTATAAGAAAGATATTAGATGGACTTGACGATCTCGTCAAGCTTGTCCATGAACCTGTCGGCCTGATCCACGGTGTTGTAAAAATGTGGTGAAATCCTTACCCCACCGACCCTCTGGGCGCACCAATAGTTCTCGGCGTTGAGCTTCTCCACCACCTTCTCCAGCTCCGGCACCTTCACGTTGAGGTAGCAGTGCCTGTCCACGTCATCGTGGTTCTGCAGCTTGTAACCCCTCTCCATCAGGCCGTCCACGAACCTGGACACCAGCTTCTTGTTCTGAGCCTCGATCTCCTTCATCCCGTGGTCCAGCAACACCTTCATGCTGTTGGCGACCGCCACGATGGTGGACTCCGGACTCCGGACGACGGCATACTTGTTAATGCCCTTGTTCAGCTCGAAACTGTGTTCCTTGTATATGCCATTGACCTTTCCCTGCTCGTAGGTATAAGCCCCTCCGCTGACGTACACGGGCTCGTACCTGTCGATGTGCTCTTCCTTCATGTAGAGGTAGCCCGTGCAGTTCGATGGCATCCCCCCGAGCAGCCACTTGTAGGTGCTGGTGGCGGCAAAGTCCACGCCGGTCTTGTCTATCTGCCAGTCAATGGACCCCATGCTCTGGGTCGCGTCCACCACAAGGTATGCGCCGTGGTCATGGGCCAGGTCAGCCAGGGCCTTGATATCGAACAGGTAGCCGTTAAACCAGCTGGGCTGATCGACGTATATTATGGCCGTGTCGTCGTCAACCACTTTCTCGAAAGCCGCCGTTTCCACGACCCCGCCCTCGCTTGCCAGCCACCTTGCCTCGCCCCCCTTCTCCTCGGCTTTCCTCACAAGGGCAGCCCCCATTGGGAACGCAAGGTCCGTCGAAACCACGTTATCTCCCTTCTTGATGGGTATCATGCTCATGGCGATGTTCATTCCCGTGGACGCGTTGGGCACGTTCAGGACCTCGCTTACCTTTGCCCCGATAACTTGGGCAAAGTAGTCCAGGGCGTTCGCTTTCGAGTTCTCCCCCTCCTTGACGTTAAACCCCCATTTCGCGTTCCCACTGATGTGGTTCACGTACGCGTCGTTGTAGAATTTCATTAAATCAAGCGTGCTCTGGGGCACACATCCCATTACCGCGTTGTCAAAGTAGACGAGTTTCTCTGCCAGCGGGAAACTATCCTTGAGCTGCAAATTATCTCACCAATAGACCTCTCTTGGGAAATTTAACATCCCCTACACGAGTTCCCCCTTGGCGACGTAGGCCACCTTTCCGCCTACCTCTACGCTGATCTCTTCGCCTCTCTCCTCTCCCTTCAGGTAGAGTATACTTGGCCTGTTCATCTCGGCCCCCTGCTCGACCATTACATCGACTTTAGAGTCACCAAAGTACCTGTGTTTCACGCTGTAGCCCAGGAAGCACCCGTTGGCGCTTCCCGTGGCCGGGTCCTCCCATTTACCTAGCAGCCTTGCCTTGGCATGATTTGCTGGATCCTCAGGCTCTTTGCAGAACATGAATGGCGTGCTGGCCTTCCTTCCCTTGCTGTACTCCGCCAGTTTCTCGGTGTCTACCTTGATTCTCTTCAAGGCTGCCCTCGTCTTGAGGGGGACCATGTAGAAATAGACGCCCGTCGAGACCTCCTGGATGGGGTAATCTGTGTCAAAATCCTCTGCTGATAGCCCTAGGATGTCGGCGAACGCCTCGACTGGGTGAGTGTCCCCGAACTCCGGGTTTAGTTGTGTCATCCAGAGGGTTCCTGGCTCGTCTCCCGTGTAGTTGAACTTAACCGGGATGAGCCCTGCCTTCATGTCCAGGGTTAGCTCCTCGACTTTTTCCTTGAGCAGCTCCTTCTGCGCGATGTACGCCGTCCCCAGCGTCGGGTGTCCCGCAAATGGTAGCTCACTCTCGGGCGTGAAAATCCTCACCTTGAAGATCTTCTTTTCCAAATCGTAACCTGTTATGAAAGTGGTCTCACTGAAGTGCATCTCACGGGCGATCTTCTGCATCATCTCCGTTTCCAGACCGACATCGTCAAGCACGACGGCCAGCTGGTTTCCCTCGTACTTTGCCTCAGCGAAAACGTCTACGATAAAGAGCGGGTATTTCATACCTGAAAATACGGTTTCCGTTATTCAATTTATCCCATGGAAGAAGGCCACTCAGCCATCTCGGTGTTAGTCATCTGTTTGATATCAAACAGGTACTCCTCCTCCCTCTCGCTCACCAGAGTAATCGAGATGCCGCTCTCACCTTTCCTCGCTGTCCTGCCTATCCTGTGGAAGTACACCTCGGGGTCCTCAGGCACCTCGTAGTTGATGATATGTGTCAGACCCTTGATATCAAGGCCCCTTGATGCAACATCAGTTGAGACGAGGAACTTTGCCTGCCTTTTCAGGAGCTTCGTTACCGCTATCTCCCTCTGTGTCTGCGTGAACCTGCCGTGAAGGGGTTCAACCATGTATCTCTCCTTGATCAGCTTCTCCGCTAAACGGTCGACCGTGTTCCTCCTGTTACAGAAGATCAGTCCCCTGTCCACATCCAGCTCGTCCAGGAGCTTGAACAGTTTGGCGTCCCTGTCCTCGTCATCGACCTCGATATAGAACTGGTTTACGTTGGTCTGGGCTATCTCGTCCTTGGACACCAGTACCTTGCGTGGATGCCTCATATGTCTGAACGATACATTTATGATGTCCTCGCCTATCGTCGCCGACCATAAGCTTGTCTGCCTCACAAACGGTAGCGCGCTCAGTATCCCTGTGACATCCTTCATGAAGCCCATCTCCAGCATCTTGTCTGCCTCGTCGATGACGGCTACCTTTGCGTGGCTGAGGTCCATCACGCCCCTTTTCCTTATGAGATCAAGAAGCCTTCCAGGCGTGGCAATTATCAGGTGTGTCGGCCTAGAAAGCAGTGAGATCTGCCTCTGCATATTTCTCCCCCCGTGGATGCAGAGTATCTTGATGTTCATGAATTTTGAGTAGCTCCTGATCATGGCCGCGATCTGCGTGGCCAGCTCCCTCGTGGGGGCCAACACCACTCCCTGTATGAACGGTTTAGAGGGGTCTACCTTTGCCAATAGTGGTATACCAAAGGCGGCGGTCTTACCTGTACCTGTTTGCGCCTGACCTATCACGTCCCTCCCGCTGAGAAGCACAGGAATGGCCTTCATTTGGATGGGAGTCATCTTCGTGAAACCCGCCTTCCTGATGCCTTTTTGGAGTTCTTCGCTCAGCTGCAACTTTTCGAAATCAGATGACTCCATGGTATTCACTAGCCTAGATGTATTGTGGTCTTCGTTAAAAGGATGGGTTAATAGCAGTAGTGGATGTAGCCGGGTTGTTTCGGGAACATGACGTCAATCAAGCCTCCCACGTCACCTCTTACCCTGAAATCGGGGTACATCTCCTCCAACTCTTTCCTGCTCTTGTAACCAAGTGCTAACTGGATGAACGCGTAGGGGTTCCACCCGATGGTCCTGTCCTCCTCCCCGTGTACTTTTTCAATATCAGTCACTTTTCCATCTTCGATCCTCACCTTTATCGCGAATTTCCAAAAATTCATGGTGAGTACCTTGCTTACGCCCTTGAATTCGGAGTCCTCAATCCTTTGCTCCAGAACTGGGATTAGTCGTGTCAGGAACTTGGCGAGATCTAAAATCTTTACCTGCCACGCATAAGGCTTGTTGGTATTCGCCCCCAGTGATATCAGATATCTGCTGAACTCGTCTTGGTGGAATAACCCGGTATACAGTTTGGTCAAGCCCAACTTTGATGCATGCTTTCCTATTACACCAGCCAGACCCTCGGGTGTTACTTTCTCATCGATTGCAAGTTCTTTGATATTGATAGCCTTCTTTTCCTGATTCACCGAGTACCTGTAATAACCAACAAACTCTTTTTCAAGAAACATAGCAACCGTTTGGAACGGTTCTGACCCGTACGTACCAGTTTTCTGTTGCATTCCCCATATTTCCTGACTTCGTACGCTGTGGACAAGATATCTTTCTTGTGACTTACTCAAAAAATATCTGCTTTCTCGATATGTTCGTCTGTGAAATCTCCTATTAGAAGCTCTGTTTCCTTCTCTGGTATTTTATCTAACAGAATCTCGGTCGAGTAATTTAGTTGAACCGCGTACTGATATCCATACTGCCTGTAGAAGAAAGATATCCCTGCGAGAACGCACAGATCGAAGCCTTGTTCTCCTGCGTACTTATCAAACTCGTCGTTGAGTATCCCTTGCAGGTTTTTTCTTCTGTAATCAGGGTCTGTTCCGACGCACCCCATCTCGGCTACTTTAAGCTCCACCCCGCCGAGTTTCCAGACCTGTGGAATTAGGAGTAACCCTGCTACTGCCTTTTCTCCCTGCTTGACCATGAAATAGTGTTCATTATTCATCTCCGGGTGATGTTCCACAAACCTTCTAGTAATGCTACGGACATCCTCGTCACCAAAAACCGCGTCCATCATCTTGTATAGCGACTCGTAATCCTCATCGCTCTCGGGTTTAGCGAATATATAATCCTTCATAGTCCCGTTTCAAAACGTGCTTTCCTTGTATTCCTAATGCTCTGGAAGATGCAACTGATTATATGCGACTGATATCAATTATCAGCCGCTGCGTATAACCGAGTGATGGAAATGTCTGATCTTAGCGACGAAAAAAAGTTCTCTCTGGAAGAGATGCTGGAGATCGAGAAACAAGTCAACGAAAAGATGGGGCATATCAGCAGTGAGTTAGCCCATGACCTACGAAGCCCTCTACAGACTATCCAGAATGCCGTGTATCTGATCCAGAAGAACCCGGACAACGAGATGTTATATGATATGGTCCGCCAAGCCCTCAAACAGACAACCATGATCCTCGATAGCTTCAGGGATTATTACAAGGGACATATCATTAACCCAATGGAAACAGAGGCGGCAAAGATAGTTGACCTCGCCCTTTCCAACTCTGAGATACCGGACAATATCACAGTTGTGAAGGATTATAACCAGTCCATCAGGATACACGTTGATCCCTCGAAGACCGCCCTTGCGATCCAAAAGTTATTGATAAACGCCGTCCAAGCCATGGCGACAGGGGGAGAGTTACGTGTCACCATTTCCGATTCTAGTGACTACGTTGATATTCGCGTTGAGGATTCCGGGACAGGAATACCTCCCGAGGCTGAGGAATTCTTGTTCGATCCATTTGTGGCTAGCAAGAAACAGGGAAACGGGTTGGGGATTCCCACCGCAAAGAGGATTGTCGAGAGTCACGGAGGAGACCTCTCTTACCTCACCAAGCAAGGTGAAGGGACAACGTTTACACTGTCTTTCCCCAAGCCTTCGGTGGATACTTAAACGCCTCGGCAATATCTTGGCTTATGGTCGCCGTTTCTAACCGAGTTATCCATCGACACCTTGACTCGCGGTTGTTATCTGAAGCGTATAGGTTCCTTGAGAATGACATCGAGACCCAGAGCTACCTCAAAATGGCTAACGTCATGGCGGTTAAGCGCCTTGGATACAATGACCATGGCCCTGTTCATGCCAAGATTATCACAGGTAGTGCGCTTGAGATATTCTCTCTTTTAACAGATGCCGTTGAGCCGTCCTCAGTTATGAACGGTGTGTGCGATTATGATGATGCCAAACTGATAGTTCTGCTCGGGGCATACCTTCATGACGTGGGAAACTCCATCCACAGGGTAGACCACGAGAAAACTGGCACTTTACTTGCCAGCAACCTTCTGGACAGACTTCTTCTCCAACTGTATGATAATGACCCTGGGCTAGCCTACCGCATTAAATCTGAGGTTCTTCATACCCTTTACTCGTCCAATGACTCTATTCCCTGTCTCAGCGTTGAGGCTGGTGTGGTCACGGTTGCAGATGGCACCGATATGGCGGAGGGCCGCTCAAGGGTTCCGTACCTCTCAGGAAAAAACGATATCCACGCAATATCGGCCCAGGCAATCAGCAAGGTCAACATTGTTAGGGGAGACCTGAAACCCGTTTCGATCCAAGTTTTCATGGACAACCCTGCCGGCATTTTCCAGATTGAGGAAGTAATTGGGAAAAAGATCAGGAGCAGCGGTATCGGGGAGCTCGTGGAGGTTATTGCCTCCATGAATGGTAAGGAAATTAAGACCCTCTAGGGTCTATCGGACGATTTCCGAACCCTAGCTTATCTTCACACCATGCCGCTATTCCCAGGAGCTCCCACTCGGAATATGGCGTTCCAATTATCTGCAATCCCAGTGGTAGACCTCTCTCGGTCAGGCTTGATGGAACTGTTATACTTGGAAAACCAGTCAGGCTCCACGGAGCGTTGAACGCAGGGCTTCCGGTCCACTCCAACCCCTCTGGGGCCGAATCTGTGGCGGATGGACAGATTACACAGTCGAACGGTTCGATCAGATTCCTCATGTCCTGTATTATTTGGCCCCGTAGGCGCTGTGCCCTCAGATAGGCTGTGGTGGGGACCATGAGGCCAGACGCGATGAATCCCATGATATAGCTTCCGTACTCGTCCCCACATGTCTTGAACATGTCCTCGTGCACTGCAGCGGTCTCGACAGACATTATTACTTTGTGCACATCTGGGATCAGCTTAAAGCTCTCAGGCAATTTTGCCATTTCAACCTCCGCTCCCTCTCCCCAGATCTTTGCAACAGTCTTCTCGAATCCCAGCCACGCCTCCTCGGTCGCGTTTTCTTTAAAGTAACCTGCCAAAAGTCCCACCTTGGGTGCTTGTGTCTTGGGGCTCCATTTCTTCTCTTTCCCAGTTAATGCTTCGAGCATTATATGGGCATCCTGTGTCGTCCTAGTCATGTAACCGACATGGTCTAGGCTCCAGCTGAGAGGGAACACGTTTCCCCTGCTGAGCAGGTCATACGTGGGTTTCACTCCCACAATTCCGCAGTAGCTGGCTGGCCTTATCACCGATCCCCCTGTCTGGCTTCCGAAGGCCACTTGACACATACCAGATGCCACGGCTGCCGCTGACCCACTGCTTGAGCCTCCCGGTGTATGTCCCGCATTCCAGGGGTTTCTCGTTGGGGCCGGGTCATGCACGGCGAACTCCGTGGTCTCTGTTTTCCCTAGAACTATTCCTCCTGCTTCTTTCATGGTCCTGATAATATCCGCGTCCACCGTTGGCACAAAATCCCTGTAAATGGGTGAACCCATGGTTGTTTTCATCCCCTTGGTGAAATAGATGTCCTTTACCCCCACCGGTATCCCGTGAATCCCGCTCCTCGCGCCCTCTCCGAGTATTCCAGTAGATTCCTCGGCGTCACGCCTCACTTGGTCCCCTTTGACAGTGACCCATGCCTCTATCACTGCCTCGATCTCGTCAATTCTATCGAGCAAGGATTCCGCGAGTTCTAACGGAGTCAAAGTGCCATCACTTATCTTCGACGACGATTCTGCAAGGCTCAGCTCGTATGGTTTCAACTATTTGTCTCTCCTATGCTTGAGCCTCGTCACAGGTTCGACCCCAGGATCGAGCTGTGTGTTCCCAACTTTCCAGACCGCCTTTGAGACGCTCTCAACATGAGCCTTCATCTCAGCTGCCCTTTCCTCTCCCCACAGGTCAATTGCAGCCTTGAGCATCATGCGTGTGTACTCCTTCATATCTGACAACGAAATATCCCTTCTTTCTCATCTGCCCGCGGCTATAAAAAATCTGCAATCTAGGAGAATTAGTCTATTTATTTCATCTGTTCCCAAGCCTACCTTGTTCACGATGACTTGGCCGTTCATGGGAACAACTAGTTAATATTA
>CAYLJH010000005.1:0-8692 GCA_964383685.1 uncultured Candidatus Bathyarchaeia archaeon
CCTATCAACCATGCCGTCGGCTATCCCGTGTTTCTTCGCGACGGGGTGACCGAAGCTGCCGCCGCCGTGGACGATGACAAGCGGGTACGCATCCGCCTCGGCTATCTCCTCGGCCAGACGTTTGATGTTCCCAGTGTGCGCGGACATGTACTCGTCCTTGTGCGTGACAACGCTGCCCCCCAGTTTAAGAATCAGCATAACATAACCCCAAATTCAGTTCCAAGGCTTCGACAACCAGCGGGCATCAATAGGCGGGTAGAATTAAAAACTTTGACAGGACAAAGACCGCCACTCTGCAGAGGAACAGGTGAACTAACCCAGAGAGCTAGGATCAATCTCTTCCCCGAGCTTGTATGCCATGACCTCACCATCATAGTGCTGGACAAGCCTCAGCATGGCTAACGCCGCGTTCCTGTCAGGGGTCACGAATACGCTGTACTGTAAAAGCATGCCAGAGCCGGAGATGTCCTTGAGCCTGTTGATGTTGAGCCAAAAACCGACTTGCGGTTTCATTTGAGGAAAATCATAGATCACCATCCATTGACCATCCTCAGGGTTCGCCTTTTGCTCCTCAAACTCCTCGTAATAGAGTTGGGCGAGGCTTTTTCGTCCCATTCGTACCTCAGTCGTGAGTGATTATGTCAGTTATTTCAAACTGGCGTTCCCGAGTAGCCCCTGTTCAAGGAAATATCCTACGTAATTACGTAGGATATTATCTGTTTCTGGTTTGGCGTGTTGATGCCTACTCTAAATCTATTCGTAATTACGAACCTTACGTTTTTTCATGGAGGAATTTAAGCTCGATATAAACTACGTAATTACGTAGTTTATTATCATTGTAGGCTTTTCGTTCACAAACTTGAGATCAAAATATCCTACGTAATTACGTAGGATATTTCAAACATCGCTCCCTGGAAACTTTAAGGGTTCCAAAGAAATCCACTAGGAAACACTCAGCGCCTCAGTCAAGTGTCAGCACCCATCGGGGGTCAGGAATCAGCCATCTCGTCGTCCTCGATCCACCTGCTGGTGACGCCCTGGTCGGTGAGTGAGACCCGGTATGCGTCGCTCTTGCGCCTGCGGATTGCCCTCTCGATACCGGACAGGTGGGACTCATCTGAGAGCGCGATCATGCAGCCGCCGCCGCCGGCGCCCGTGAGCTTTGCGCCCAGCGCGCCGTTCTTGCGCGCGGTGTGGCATAGTATCTCCAGCTTCATGGTTGACACGCCTATCCCGGAGAGCAGGCCGTGGTTGAGGTCCATGAGGTCTCCCATGGTGCCCAGGTCCGCCTTCAGCAGGGCGTCAAGTCCCTCCCTGGCTATGTTGCCCATGGTGTCCAGGAAGTTGTCCATGACCTCGGGGTTTCGCTCCTTGAGGGCTGCGACGTTCTCCACCATCCTCTTTGTGGACCTCTTCTTCTTGCTGTTCCCGATGATGAACGGTATCTCCCTTGGCAGCTTGTGGTGTTTAAAGCCCTCTCCCTTGGCGTAGCTCATGACGCCGCCGAACGTGGACACGTTGTTGTCAACCCCGCTTGGCTTGCCGTGGATTATGGTCTCGCCCTCGAAGGCGATGTTGCTGATCTCCTCGTTCTTCAACCCGCCGTCGTGTAGCCTCTCCACGGCGCTGACGGTTGCGACGCAGATTGCGGCGGAGCTTCCCAGCCCCACCGCGATGGGGATCATGCTGCGCACCTTGAGGTCTATGCCTCCCTCCACCCCAAGGTACTCCAGGGTCTTCTTTGCTGAGACGTTCAGGGCCGCGAGGTTTCTTCCCCTCCATGCCTGCCCCCTCACTGCGTGGTACACGTCGTCCTCAAAGTACCCGCTGAAGCCTAGGTTGTCGGCGTCGATGAAAATCTTGTTGTCGGCCCTCTTCTTGGCGTACACGTTGGCCCTGCGGTCGATGGCCAGGACCACGGCTGGTTGGTTGTAAACTACGCTGTGCTCGCCGTATAGGATCACCTTTCCGGGCGCTGAGGCTTCAACTAGCATTATTTCTCGTTCCTTGTTATCTTGGCGGACGCGTATCCGACTACAGGTCTGTTATCGCCGGTTATATCGCCGCTTGTGTAGTAGGAGAGTATCTCCGCGGATTTAGCTCCTCCGAGCTTTGAGGCAAACAGGGTAGCGGACACGGGCCCGTAGCCGCAGGTGGATATGTCCTCCCTTTTGACGGCGTCCTGTAACATTGCCTCGTCCATGGCCTCGATGGCGTCCAGCACATACCGGTCCTTCCTGTTGGACACCTCTTTAGGCTCCATGTGGTTCAGGTCAGACGAGGCGATGATTATCACTGACTCGCCCCGGATGGACTCGTGTATGGCCCTGCCGAGGTCCCTGCTCGCATCGAGGTCCTGGATGCCCATGCAGATGGGCACTAGCTTGAACTCGGGGTAGATGAACTGGAGGAACGGCAGCTGCACCTCGATGCTGTGCTCCAAGGTGAAGGCAGTGTCATCGAACCTTGCTACACCCGATGTGTCCACGATCCTCTCCGCCAGCTCCGTGTCCAATGGTACCAATCCCAGCGGCGTCTTCCAGAACCCCTCGCCCATCACGGAGATGGGGGTCCCTCGACCCGTGTGGTTCGGGCCAATGACGATCACCGTGTCTGGCTTGTCCTGCTCTGCGAGGGCAAGGTAAGCGTGAGCCGCTGACGCGCCGGAGTAGATGAATCCTGCGTGGGGGGCAACGATCGCTGAGATATCTGACCCTTCCCCTTCCTCGGGAAGCCTGCCGGGGCCCAGCCTGTGCATGAATGAGTCAATTATTTGATTTTTTAAAGAAATGTGGTTGGCGTCATAAAAGGCGCCTGCAACAGCGGGTCGCCTGACGGCCAATTTGTCTCACCTATAGGGTTGTCTCGAAGTCCTCGATTGTTGCGCCGAACTCTCCGCTTAGGGGGAGCTGACCCGTCTCTCTGAGGATCTCCCTGGCCAGTAGCCAGTAGACTATTGCGAGGCTTCGCCTGCCTTTGTTGTTGACCGGGATGACCAGGTCAACGTTGGTGAGGCTGTTGTCCGTGCTGCACAGCGCGATTACAGGGACGCCGATGAGGCCCGCCTCCTCGACGATCTGCTGGTCCGCGAGGCTGTCCGTGACGATGACTGCCTGGGGCTCAAAGAACTCGGCGTAGACCGGGTTCGTGAACGTGCCGCTTGTGAACCTGCCAGTGTAGGATTTGCACCCAATGGTATCGCTGAACTTTTCAACCGGGTTCCTTCCGTACCTCTTGCTGCTTGCCACGCATACCTTGCTGAGGTCAAGCCTTGAGAGGAACTTTGCGACGATTTTGACCCTGTCGTTCATCTGCTCCATGTCGAGGACGAACAGTCCGTCAGGGCGTACCTTGTAGATGAAGGGCTCCATGTCTTTTGTCTTGATGCGGGTCCCGATGTGGACGCCCGCGCTGAGTAAGATTTCCTGTGGTAGCAGTAGATTATCGTTTACTTGAGTTTCCATGACGCTTATTTGCCTCCTCGTAGATCGGGGGTTTCCCTGTCTTTGTGGAACTTGAGTACATCATCTAGGATCTCTGTGTGTGACAGAAGCATCCTGCGGCAACAGTACCTTGTGACCCCCTGGTCATCCAGTACGTCCGAGGCGTTTTCCCCTGCCTCAACTCGCCTATTATAGTCCTCCCACTTGTCTCCAACGACCTTTCCACATGAGAAGCACCGAACTGGGATTATCATTTTATTTTTCTCGCCTATTTTCGCACATAGTCTAGGCTTGTGCGTTCTACCACCTCAAGAAAAGGTTCCTTAATAAAAACGCTTCTCCTTTGAGGCACCATTAGGTGAAATATTGGCCGTTTTTTCACTGTTTAAAGCATCTGAGCGTGGATTTGAAGTGGGGGTCCATCCCTAGCTCACTTGACGCCAGTCCCACTGCCTCATCCATGGTTTTTCCGTCAGTAAAGTGATCCAGGATTCGGGAGAACATCAAGTCGGTGTACTCAAGGGACACTGGGCCGTCCCAGCTCACGTAGAGGCTGGCACCTTTCCCGAGGAAGATGTCCGCGAGATCACTTGACCCGGCGGCGTCGCAGCCCATGACCAGCACATTGACGCCGTCCATCCCGGACAGGTGCCTCTCAAAGAATGAGCTGCCCACCGCGAAGAGGTACTCACCGTCTGGGCTGGTCCTCGCCCTGTGGACTTCATCGGTCATCTGCTCCACCAGGTACCGGTTGTTGTCGTACATCTCCCCCGTGAAGACCCAGACAGCGCCGTCATTGATACTGCTATGGACCCGGAGGATCAGGATGTCCGTTTCACCCAGTTTTTTCAGCCGTTCAACGGTAACATCGTATCCCGTAACATGGGTTACGGAGTAGCCCGTTCCTTCAAGGACCTTGACGACGGACGGGGTATCGGCTGAACTATGGGAGATGGGGTCAATCACGAGAACATTGACTACAGCTAGTGGATCAGGCCGTGCCACCACCAGAACGAGTAAAACGAAAACAGTGAGTACAAGCTTCCTGAGATGACGCATCAATCAGTCTATTCTGGTAAAACGGTTTAGGGTGCTGTTATCGAAACTGCGAGTGCCCGGTAATCAACTAGATCTTGGATTTCAGCGTCTTGATGGTCCCAGAGACGCGCCTGATGTCCACCCGCACCTCGGCTCCACCTATCTCGCTTATGTGGGCGAGGGCTGCCCTCATCTCGTTGAGCTTGTTATGGTTTACCCTGACGATTGCGGCCTGTTTCTCGTCGTCCCACTCGATGACCCGGATGTTCATAGCCGTTGTGCCGGTGACCCCGTACAGGAAATGTGCCTTACCGAAAATGGTGGAGACGAAAAGTGACTCTGATATGTTCGCCTCTGATTCAAGCTCTGCGTAGATATACCTGCGGCGCACATCCCTGACTGGCATGCCCTGAATAAGAGGCGCGGGTTGAAAAAACTAGTGATTTGAGAGAGTTTATCCCCCCAATATAATTTTCCTCAAGAGCGCACACTCTTCAAGACCCTCTTCTACAGGTTTTTCCATGATTTGCTTCTCTTCTTTGAAAATAATGAAAAAAACTCAATCTTTAAAGGTAGGCGATGTAGGATAGACGCTACGAACATCCGAAACGTATACTGTCAGACTACGTCAGATTTCTTGCGCTGAATAGTACGAGCATTAACGAAATGAGGGGAAATAAATGGATAAAAAAATATCAAATTACACGAATAATGTGAGCATAATTATACCCACGTACAATCGGTGCCTTTATCAAAATGATGAAAGAAACCCGCTTATGTGGTGCATCTCTTCAATCGAGCAGCAGACGTTTGAAGGTATAGAGATAATCGTCGTGGATGATGCCTCGACCGATTTAACATACGCGAAAATGAAACAGTTATGCGAAAACCCTAACGGATTAAATATAAAATACGTGAGAAACGAGGAGAGAAAGGGTTCATCTATCAGCAGGAATGTCGGTGCAAGATCAGCAAGCAATGAACTTGTTCTCTTTCTTGACGATGACTGCATCTTCATGAGCAAGGACGCGGTGGCCGCGGCAATTTATTCATTCAAGGAGACGGAGAGAGAGGAACATAACATCGGGGCGATGCATTTGTCCGTGTATTACAGGTCAAATAGGTTCAAGGACCTCCTGCCCATGAAAGAGATATTGAGTATAGACTACGAGAACGCCTCCATCCATTGCAGAACCAGCTTCTTCCCGAAGGAACTGAGTGAGTTAAAGGAAGAAAATTATTTCGATGGCACAACCATACTCAAGCCACTTGAGGTCAACAATCTTCAGGGGGTCTTCCTCTGCAAGAAACAAGTTTATCTCGATGTCGGCGGGTTCTCAGACTATTTCCCCACACCGGCTCTAGGCGAGGAGCATGAGCTGGCGCAAAGGTTCACGAGGAGCGGTTTCACGCTTTTCTTTGCACCGGAACCACTGTATGCCTTGCTCCACTTCAAATATGGCAGGGAGGAAAAAGACTCAGTTGCGCCGTTCGTCCCCTTGCATGACAACGCGGTGGAGTTTCCACTCTCCCTGAAGGAGATGGTGGAAGAGAGTAGGATCTTAAGGGGGGACACAGGAAACGCGGTCTCTGTCGAGGATGGCATGTACTCATACGTGTTTGGCAGGTTCATGATATTCAGTGACAACGTTTCAAGCAAGCGTGGGTTCATCAGGCGCGTGAAGGCCGAGTTCATTGATAATAATGGATTTGTCCATTTCAATCAAAAAGTAAATGATAGAGACCTCAGGGAAAGGATTTGTCTGGACGCCATCAATGCAGCTGAAATAAAATACAACACACTCTGGACTGCTATACGGGACCCGAAAGAGACAGTACTGATGGTGGATTAGAGGCGTATCTCTGGATGAAAACGAAAAGATTAGCTCAGGGATGGCAGTACACGGTCTTTGATTGTGGAGATGAGGGTACTCCTTCTTCGTAGAGATGTCCAATATGAAAAAAATGAGTTGGATTTTTTTGAATGATCTCGAACATGAGCTGAGGGATTATTAATGAAAGCAGATCAAATTATACTGACTTTGGAAATTTGGATAGGCACTGGGAAGAGGCAATTTCCGTTTCCCAAGTATCTTTTTCCCGTGCGCGCTGTATGTTTGCCTGCTTAGAGCCGAGATGTATTTAAACCACTTTGAAAGTATGCCTATGACACGTTGTTCAATCATCAAGTTGCAGAATACGATGTTAGGACACCCACTTGGAGTAATAAGATATGACAGAAGAACCAAAAGTTAACCCCGAAGACTTGGACATCGAGATTGTGAACGTTGTAGCGTCCGTGACCCTTGATCAGAAATTCAACCTGCTTGACATACTCAAAAACTTCAGAAACATCGAGTATAACCCCAAACGGTTCCCGGGCCTGGTATTCAGACTCAAAAAGCCCAAGACAGCCACTCTCATATTCAGCACGGGTAAGATGGTTTGCACTGGGGCAAAGTCTGAGAAGATGGCCCGTAGAGCGGTTCACAAAGTTGTCCGCGAGCTGAAGGAAAACGGAATCATCATCCTGGGTAAGCCGAAGATTGTTATACAGAACATGGTAGCAAGCGCCAACCTCCACGGAGCCATCGACTTGGAAACAGGTGCGGATGTCCTGGAAAACGTGATGTACGAGCCGGAGCAGTTCCCTGGTCTCATCTACCGGATGCAGGACCCGAAGACAGTTCTTCTCCTCTTCGCGTCAGGTAAACTCGTTTGTACGGGTGCAAAGAGCGAGGAAATGGTCCATGAATCCGTTACCAAGATCTATGAGGTTCTACAGGATTATGACCTGTTGATCAAAGATTAACTACCTCGCTAGAATCTTTTTCACGCGCTATAAAGTGGGAGATTCCTCACTATCCCAAGTGTCTCACAACACATCTTGTGGGACAATTTTATCCTCACATCACCGGGTTGGGTCAGACCCCCCGTAAAATTCTGCTTGAGGTTGTGTTCAAACACAACCATGAGGAGGCATAACTGCCAGGAAACTAGTGATTTACCCTTATGAGCTTCCCCGATGCGTCCATGCGGCTGATGGCGAACTCCTCCCGCACCTCCGCAAGCATCTCTGTGCTGAACACAGGGCCGTCCACGCAGACGCGGTAAGGCCCTATGACGCAGTTCCCGCATAGCCCCACGGCGCATTTGATGTAACGCTCAAGGCTTGCCTGTATGGGAATCCCCCGCCTCTCAGTCTCCTGGAAGACCTTTGCCATCATCAGCTCGGGGCCGCAGGTGTAGACGTGGTCGAACTCGTTCTCATCCATCAACAGCGCGGCGTAACCTGACGCGTACCCGTTAAATCCCATTGAGCCGTCATCGGTGGATACCACCAATTTTTCTCCCAGTAGTTCAAGCAGCTCGTCCTCGAAAAGTAGCTGGTCCGAGCTCCTCCCTCCGAGTATGAACATAGGCGTGACTCCTTTGCTCAGGAACGCCTCGACGAGGGGCAGCAGGCTCGCCGTCCCTGAACCACCTGCCACGATGAGCGGGTTCTTGCAGTCCAGCTCGTACGCGTTCCCGTACGGACCCCTGATTCCCACCTTGTCCCCCGGCTGCATCGCGTCCAGCGTCTCGGAGGTGATCCCCACGTTTCGCACGGTGATGCTTGAAAGCCCGTCCTTGTCGATGCCTGAGATTGACATGGGTACCTCGTCGTCACCTGGGACCCAGACCATGATGTACTGGCCTGGCTTGGCCTCCCTGACATCCTCGTCATCGAAGTAGAGGGTGGTGATATCGATGGCCTCGCGGTTTATCTTCTTGATCTTGATCGTCCTAATCCTGTCATTCCTGTGCAAGCCCAACCATCTCCTTGACCTCTTTGAACCCGTTCTCCGTCATGTAACTGGCTATCCAGTCGTTGATCTCCTTGTAAACCCCAATCCCGTGGGTCATCACCGCGGTTCCGACCTCCAGTGCCGTTGCGCCCGCGAGTATGAACTCGACGGCGTCCTCGCCAGTGGTAATACCTCCGCACCCGATCACAGGGATATTGACGGCCTGGACAACATCCCACACGCATTTCAATGCGATGGGCTTCATGGCAGGGCCGCTAAGCCCGCCACTCACGTTTGACAGGATCGGCCTCCTCATGTTCACGTCGATGGCTATCGCCTTCACGGTGTTGACCGCTGTGATAGCGTCAGCGCCGCCCCACTCCGCGGCCTTGGCTATGATCTTGATGTTTGTGACGCTGGGGC
>CAYLJH010000005.1:8702-24572 GCA_964383685.1 uncultured Candidatus Bathyarchaeia archaeon
GGGCAACCTCGGCGATGCGTCCGCCCTCGGGCGTGAGCTTGACGAACACCGGCAGCTTGGCCTCGTCCTTGACCGCGGCCGTTACCTTTTCTATATTGGATGCGTCCGCTGCCAGCATCCCCAGGTCCTTTTCCACGTTGGGGCAGCTTGCGTTGAGCTCAAGGGCGTCGGCGCCTGCCTTTGAAAGGGTGTAGGCGACCTCGGCGAACTCCTGTACGCTCCCACCGAAAAAGCTCGCGATAACTGGCACCCCCTTCTCCTTGAGTGCCTTGATCTCATCAACAAAATACTCCGCGCCAGGGTTAGGAAGCCCCATCGCGTTGACTCCGCCTGCTTCGACCCTGACAAAAGTAGGGTTCGGGTGGCCCTTGCGGGGTACCGGCCCGAGGCTCTTTGTGACCACGGCACCAGCGCCTGAATCATATATCCTCTTAAGAATCGCGGGACTCATGCCCAGCACTCCTGCTGCGTTCATGAGAGGGTTGCGAAGCTTCAGTCCCGAGAACTCAACGGCTAAGCTTAATTTAGACAACTCTCTCCTACGTACTCAACAATCCAATTGATAAAGGTTCGGAGAATACACTGATGACGCTATATCTTGTCGAGACAATCATAGGAGCCTTCGCCGTTGACGAAGAAAGCACGGTCAAGGCTCAGCAGATCTACCCAGCTGACCCAAAAGCCATCGCCAAGATATTTGAACGGGCGAGGGAGGGCAACGCCGATACCCTGAAAGAGCTTTTCTCGAACATCGGGGAGGACGAGAAGGTGGTTTCGTCAAACCAGAAACTGGTTGACTCACTGAAAGACTCGATGGATATCGAGCACGGCGAGTACATCGAGATTGCCAACAGATTCAAGGAAACGATGCCAGACCTTGCAGTGGATAACAAGACGGTATCATCTGTAGACGAGTATTACTTGCTCAACCACGAGGTATCCAATAACGTAACCCGCGCAGACCTACACGCTGCCCTGTCAGAGAGGGAGGTATGGCTCATCCCAGCTGTCCAGCTCCTGAGCGAACTGGACACGGTGCTGAACAGCCTCTCAGGGAGAATGAGGGAGTGGTACGGCATCCACTTCCCCGAGATGGGGAGGAGGGTTAAGGACCACGAGGAGTACGCGAGGATCATCACAAAGCTGGGGGACAGGTCAAACATCTCAGCCGATGGCCTGATGAAGCTGACGCTCAAGAAGAAGGACGCCGTGAGGATCGAGGAGGCGGCTTCTGATTCAATGGGAGCCAATTTCGACGAATACGATATCACCACGCTCCAGAGCTACGCCGATAGCACGCTGAGCATGTACAAGTTCAGGGAGAATCTGGTGGAGTACATCTCAACAGTGACCCAGGAGATAGCACCCAACATCTCAAGGATAGCGGGGCCAATTCTTGGAGCCAAGCTCATAGACAAGGCAGGGGGTATGAGACGCCTGGCAATGGTCCCCGCGAGCACCATCCAGGTCATGGGTGCCGAGAAGGCGCTGTTCAGGTCCAAGAAGACCGGCGCCAGGCCGCCCAAGCATGGGCTGCTTTACCAGCACCCGTATGTCCACGCCGTGCCGAGGGAGAAAAGGGGCAGGAGGGCGAGGAGTTTGGCTGCAAAAATCGCGATAGCGGCAAGGGCTGACGTGTTCAGCGGTAATTATATCGCAGAGGAGTTAGCCGCTCAGCTCAAGGATTTCTAGCTGGGCTTGCTGAGTTTTATGTGGATGGTGGAGACGTTTCTCTGGTCATCCCCCGTGCCCATCCTCTCTGTCCCTATCAGTATATCATCGACACACATGTCGGTGACGAAGCTTCTCTTGCATACCTCGACGACGTCGACCGCGCTGCTGATGGCCCTGCCACGGGCCATGACGTTGACCTTTGGGTCCTTCTGGAGTGCCGTCACTAGGGCCATCACGTAGTTGAGTATTGGCTTTGATCCGATGTAGACGTTTTCAGACATTATAGTTCATTGATGGACTCGGATAGTCCGATACTTAAGCAGTACTGTCATTTGATACTGCATGTTTAGTCATTGTTTTGGCATCTATACCGTTACGTCAATTATATAAAATTGCATTGAACAATATCAATATTACATCACATTGACATAACTCAATACATTAATTCAATTTAATTAAGTATGAATTAATTAAGTATTTATAATTAGTATTTTATTTAATGAAACTAAACCCATGTTAATAATATAGATCATAAAGGAGGGACAGCCCTATATATTGCCGCTACACGTTATAGCCAGGTGCAATCAATGTCCACGCTGTCAGAAGCCATGCAGGAAAAATTCAACAAGAAAGACTGCCCCTTCCTCAACGACTGCGGGGTACCAGTTACAAAGGACTTTTTCAGCAGGGTATGCAAGACACCTGGCTATCTCAACTGCCACCACTTTGCCAGAAGGATGGACGAGTTGGCGACGCCCATGACATGGCTGCAAAAGCTGGCAGTGGATCAGGCTAAAGTTATGTCATCGGACATGGAAGCCACACAAGCTTAAATCGCAGACACCTTCTTCTTCTATGACCCCATTTGCAGGAACTTGAGACCCTATTTGATTCAGTCTACTCGCTGAAGAAGGGAAAACAGAGCACGCTAGTCACCAGGAACCTCACGCCGGGGATCACCTACTATGGGGAACCCGTGTTCAGCGTTGACAAGGTGGAGTACAGGAGCTGGAACCCCACCAGGAGCAAGCTGGGAGCGGTAATACTCAAGGGATTGAAGGAGATGCCCATCAAGCCGGGATCGCTGGTCCTGTACCTGGGCGTCGCATCGGGGACGACCGTGAGCCATGTCTCTGACATCATTGGGGAAAAGGGGCACGTATGGGGCCTTGATTTCGCGCCGAGGGCTGTTAGAGACCTGCTTGACAACGTCATCAGCCACAGGAAGAACATATCGCCCATTCTAGGAGATGCCAGACAGCCAGCGTCCTACAGCATGCTGGTCCAGCCGGTTGACGTGGTGTTCGCTGATGTGGCGCAACCGGATCAGGCAAAAATTATCGTCGATAACGCGAAACACTATCTCAGGAAGGGCGGCCATATCATGCTCTCAATAAAAGCAAGGAGCATCGACGTGAAGGAGAACCCCAAGAATATCTACGAGGGTCAGGTCAAGATCATTGAGGAGGCGGGGTTCACAGTCTTGGAGACCATTGACCTGCATCCATTTGAGAAGGACCACGCCATGGTAATTGCGTCACTCTGATCTCATATATTTCTGGATCGTTGACCAGCTCTCCCGCATGTACACGGGGCACTTTTGATTCTCGCTGAAGTAATCCCGGATAAAGTTCTGCGTCCTCCAGTCGCTGGGATAACCCGAGTTAAAATCACCGTGGAGTTCCCTCAGCGCCTCTATCCGAGAGTCCCTACGCACCTTGGCGAGGATTGACGCCGCCCCCGTTGCCGGATATTTTGCGTCCGCCTTTGGCTCGCATCTTATCACCAGGTCGAACGGCAGCACATCCTTGATCTGGCTGACAACCCTCTCGCTGACGACATCGCATGGATCGACGTGGGCCTCACCTGGCTTTAGCTCCCTGATAATCCACGCCATCGCCATGGTCTCAAGATAGTTGAGCCTCCGCAGGGGGACGTTCCTGAACACCACTTTGTCTATGGTCTTCGGGGATAGCTCGAAGAACCTGTAGCCCAGGGCTAACTCCTTGATCTCCGCCGAGAGCTTGACCCGCTTCTTTGCCGAGAGCTTCTTGGAGTCCTTCACGCCTATCTCGCGGAGGGACCCCACAACATCGTCGTCGAACAGGACGCCGGCAATGACGAGCGGCCCGATGACGCAGCCGCGCCCAGCCTCGTCAACCCCAGCGATGGTCATAATACAACATTATCGGCTTCCGCATTAAAAACGGTGCCCAAGCTCGTTGTACACATCAATGTACTGGGTGGCGTTCTTCCTTGAGTCAAAGCCTCGGAGGATCGTCTCACGGGCCCTGGTCCCCAAGGCGGTAGAGTCGCAAGCCAGCCGTAGTTTACCCGTGAGGTCATCAACGTCCCCGGTCCTGAACAGGAACCCGTTCTCGCGGTGTGTTACCAGCTCGCCGCAGCCGCATCCGTCAACCGCCACGGGGACGGCACCGCATGACATGGCCTCCTGGAGGGAGATTGACAGGCCCTCCCTGCTGGAGCAGAGGGCGAACACGTCCAGGGATTGATGGAACGCGACTGGGTCGGTGACGGTTCCCGTGAACTCGTATGACTCCAGGCCCACTTTCTCCGCCAGTGATTCCAGATACCGCCTCGATGGCCCGTCGCCCCCGATCCTCAGGTGGACATCGTGGGTTCCCTCCAGCTTCCTCGCCGCCAGTATCAGGTCACCCACCCGTTTCTGCGGGACCAGCCTGCCCAAGGTGCCTATTGTCAAGGCCCCTGATCTTTTACGCGGCCTGAACCTGTTGGGGTCAACTCCCAGGTAGATGGTCCTCACCTTTCGTTGTTCGGCACCCAGTTTAACGGCCAGAGCTCCAAGATACTTTGAAACAGTCACGACCAGCCCCGTTTTATTAAGAGCAGCCCGAGTGAACGGGAGGTACTGGGGGTTGTCAAGGGGGTATGATAGGTCGCTGCCGTGGCACGTGATGACCTGGGGGACCCGTGAGGCGAGGGCAACGATACCCAGGGGGATGGCAAGGTGGGTGTGGATGAGGTCAGCTTTGGACGCGAGCAGGTGGACGAGGGCGGAGGCCAGGTAGGCGGGTAGACCAGCAAGGTTGACGCCGGGGGCGTCCTTCATGGTGGACTCTGCCACGTACTCCATCCGAGGGGATGGCAGGTACGGGAAACGTTGAACGGGGTAACCAACATCGTACTGCTCCATCGTCCTTGTCCGGGGCGCGAGTACCTGTATCTCCACCTGACCTGATAGATCGTCGCAGAGTGACTTGATGAAGCCCCCGTGGAAGTCGCCCTTGAACCTGGGGAAGCTGGGCGTGAAGACAAGAACCCGCATTTCAACACGGTTAATAACTGTCAAACATTAATAACAGTATGTCTTTCTCGGTCTGCCTCCTGGCCCTAGAGTACTTCGGGTGGGGGAGGTACGGCGGGATCGGAAAAGCTACCAGGGACATAGCCACTGGGCTGGCTGGGGGGGGCTTGGATGTATCAGTCATCGTCCCCAGGGGGGCGGGGCAGGCTAGCCTTGAAATCGTCGACGGTGTGAGCGTCCACTCCTTCCCCCTCTCGGGCTACCACAGGATCGGCTCGATTATCGGGAAGGTAGACGCGGACATATACCACAGCCAGGACCCGAGCCCCGGAACCTACGTGGCGTTGAGGAGGATGCGATGTTCAAAGCACGTGCTCACCTGCCAGAACCCGAAGACCAGGGAGGAGTGGAGAAGGGTCAACAGGTTTTACGGGATCAGGAGGAGGCTGTTCAACATGGTCTTTGAGCCCAGCCTTGGCAGGTGGCTTGGGGAGCTGGACGAGGTCTTCTGTCAGGCCAAATATATCAGGGAGAAGGCTGAGGAGCTGTACGCGCTTGATTCCACCCCTGGGTTCCTGCCCAACCCGGTCAATGTGCTCGAAGAGACCGCGAAGAAGGCTGAGCAGGTCTGTTTCATGGGCAGGTTCGACGGCGAGAAGAAACCCGAGCGGTTCTTTGAGCTGTCCACCCTTTTCCCTGGCGTGGGTTTCGTTGCATGCGGGGCATCCCATGACCCAAGAAGGGATGATTCACTGAGGCGGAGATACGGGGGGCTCCTGAACCTTTCCCTGCCAGGGCACGTAACGGGTGAGGAGAAGGAATCAGTTCTCAACGGCTCACGGGTCCTGGTGAATACAAGCGTCAGCGAGTGCCTCCCCGTCTCCTTCCTTGAGGCAGCCGCCCACGGCTGCGCGATCCTGAGCCCCCATGACCCAGACGGCTTCGCATCCCGGTTTGGCTTCCATGTCAGGGATAGCTACGAGGAGGGCTTGGAGTGGCTGCTGAGCGGGGACAACTGGAGGCGGAGGGGAGAAACGGGCTGGAAGTATGTCTCAGAGCACCATGAAATCGGCGCGGTCATTGATAGGCACCTGGAGGTCTACGGGGAACTCCTCGGCTAGAAGAATTTCTTCAGGTCGATGCCCTTCTCGGGCATCCCCTCAGCCTCTGGCAGTATATCCTCGATGTTGAGGAGGATCCGCTTTATCGGCAACCCGCCGCCGAACCCGCCGATGCCCCCGTTTGACCAGACGACGCGGTGGCACGGGATGATGATGGCGATTGGGTTCTGCCCCACTGCGTTGCCCACGGCCCTTGACGCCTTTGGCTTCTTGATGTTCTCGGCCAGCTGCCCGTAGCTAGCCAGTTTCCCGCGTGGTATGTCATGGATGGCTTTCCACACCTTCTTCTGGAAATCGGTTCCCCTGAGGTCAAAGGGCTCCTTGTACTCCATTTTCTCGCCCTTGAAGTAGCTGTCGAGCCAGTTGCTGATGTCATCTAGCTTGCTGGGACGATACTCGGGCTCGGTCTTTGTCTGGGTTCCCAGTCCCTTCAGGAACTTTTCCTCCGCGCACGGGAAATCCAGCCTCAAAAGCCCTTTGTTTGATATCGCCACCCATATCGTCCCGATGGGGCTCTTTATATCAGAGTAAAATATTTTTTCCATGAAGTTCTCTCTATTGGGGGTTCAGTGATTGGTCTGTGGGTTTAAAATATTGTTGGCGTCGTCATCCCCGAGGAGGATAGAGCTGATGGGAGAACTGGGGCTTGAGTTTGAGGCAGTCAACCCAACCGCGGTCGAGGATGAGGAGTCAAGGGACCCTGTTGTGAGGGTTGAGGGAAATGCCCTGAGGAAGGCAAGGAGCATGAGTGATCGTCAGGGGTATCTAATCATCGGCGCTGACACAGTGGTCTATCATGAGGACGAGATCCTTGGCAAGCCAGGTAGGACGGGAAAGTCTGTGTTGATGCTCAGGAAACTATCGGGGAAGCCCCACAAGGTGTACACAGGCGTCTCGATCATCAACTCTGACACGGGGGAGGAGTTGACTCGCCATGCGGAAACCACGGTCTGGTTCAAGGAGCTTGATGATGAGTCTATCGAGGCATACGTGGCAACGGGGGAGCCGCTTGACAAGGCCGGAGCATACGGAATACAGGGGAAAGGCGGGGCGTTGGTTGATAGGATTGAGGGGTCTTACAGCAACGTGGTGGGTTTGCCCATGGAGCTTGTCAGGGAGATGCTGGACAAGATCATTTAACAAAAACAGGTAATGATACGACTATAGCAGCATTGTCCCAAAATACATATATTATCCTGAAATATATAACATCAGTTTCAACTATATAGATTATAGAGTCTATTGGATTCAATATAATCTATAATACCTACTTTTTTATTGAATCATTCAGGGTTGATATCAATACAGCGATACAATACGGAAATCTATCGAGGCATTAAATGTCAAAAAAAGAAAACAAATGGTACTCGGGGATACCGGTGCTGTCCAATGATCGGGTCAGGCTCTTCCTCACACTAGTTCTAAGCGTCTATTTATTCGTCTCAAGCCTTGAGGGGGTCAAACACGGGTTCAAGCTCATCTTCTCTGAGTGGCAGGGCAGCATCCTGGACATGATCACAGGGAACACGGCGGCCATCACCGGGCTGGCGCTGGGGATGCTCTCAACGGCCCTCGTTCAGAGCAGCAGCGCGGTAGTCGCGGCTACGATGGTGAGCATGTCAGGCATGGTTGCAAGCGGGCTGCCCCTTGAGGCAGCCATACAGTTCGGCGTACCCATGGTGCTCGGGGCCAACATAGGTACGACGGTGACAAACACCATCGTCGCCTTCGGCATCGAGAGGGGCATGACCATGAGGGAGTTCAAGGACACGATACCAGGGGTAATCGTTGACGATGTCTACGAGGGGCTCACCATAGCCATCTTCTTCACCCTGGAGCTGACAACAGGCTTGATCAGCAAGATAGTCCTGAGGCTGGGCGATTTCTACACAGAGGTGCTCCAGATGGAGACCATATTCGCGTCATTCGAGGATACTTTCATCGATATCATCATCGGGGACCCGGTCATCAAGCCAATGAGAACACTGGCCGTTGATTACTTTGGCACGTTAGGCGCTGGGGCTTTCATGTTCCTGTTCTGGTTCATCATGATCATAGTCTCAATGGGCATGATCACAAAGGGGCTGGAAAAGCTCATCGAGACAGGCTGGGAGGACAAGATCCAGGCGGCCTTTGAGAGCCCCACAAAGGGTTTCCTCACCGGATTTACAATCACGTTCCTAGTGGGGAGCAGCAGCATCGGGAGCAGCCTGGTCATACCGTTCCTCGCCACCAAGGTGGTGAACCTGAAGACGGCGTACCCGTACCTGGTGGGCTGTAACCTGGCCACGGCCGTTGATCTGTCGCAGATATACGGTTACATAGCGGGGGGCACTGTGGGGATGATCCTGGGTTCGGCCCACGTCCTGCTGAACCTGATGGCAATCACTATATGGTTTATCTCCCCCCTTAGATTCGTGCCCATCAAGATCGCGGAGTGGCTCGGGGGGAAGATTACGGAGAACGAGAACGCGGTTTGGAGCCTTTTGGCATGGGTGATAGCTGTATTTTTCGTCATTCCAATTATAATTATCTACGTATTTTAGGTGAAAAAAATGAGTGAAAGAATCCTTAGATGGTTCGGGGACAGGAGGACCGAGACGGTCATCCAGATGACGCACAGGCACCTTGAACTGACAACCGAGGCAGTAAAGCAGCTCTACGAGATGGTGAGAACGGCATCAGATGATCAGGAGAAGAAAAAGTTCTACGACGCCATCAGCGAACACGAGATGAACGCTGACCAGATCAGACGGGAGATGGTAACCGAGCTCAGCAAGAGGGAGCTCTACCCATCTGAAAGGGACGACCTCATGGAGCTGGTTCGCGCCGTGGACTGGGTGGCGGATTGGGCGAGGGAGTCCGCGAGGATACTTGTCATTATCCCGATCTACAAGCTGCCAGCGGAGTTCAGGGGCAACATCGAGGACATGTGCAGGGAGAACTATAGCACCGTCAGGGTGCTGGCAAAGTGCATACACGCCCTCTCAAAGGACCCGCAGAAGGCCCTGGAGTACGCCGACCAGGTGGAGCTCCTTGAGGCGGACCTTGACGACCTATACGGAAAAGCCAGGAACCACTTCGTTGACCTGGGAGACGTGGATATGACGCGAGGTGAAATAATACTGCTGAACGAGCTCCTGAAGGCCATTGAAACGGTTTCAGACTGGTGTGAAAACACGGCTGATATCGTGAGGGCAATCGCCATCAGGGTCATGTAACCCGCCAAACCGCATCTATATAGAGATATATAATCTCTATAAATTACGTTTTTATATATACTCTAGTGCTTCAAAGGCATATTGAGCTCCAAATATAGGAACGCAATTGGGTCATTTGTATCGATATATTTCTTCATTTCGGCCATTGTCCTCGTAAAGAACAGCGCAAAGGTCATAGGGGCGGCCCTCGCCGAGACAATCGTCCTGATAATAAGGGACACCACCAGCGCGGTGTTCGCGGGCTGGATAAGCACCGCGCTGCTCCATAGCAGCGGTGCATTTGACTCGATAATAGTCGCGTTCACCTCAACGGGCGTGCTGCCGCTAAACCTCGCCGTCGCCACAATAATCGGTGCCGAGATCGGGACCACGGTAACTCCTTTCCTCATCTCGGTGATGGAGAGGATGAAGGGAAAGGGAGAGACGGTTGCGGCCTTCAACGTCACAATGAGCCACGTCCTCTACAACCTGGTCACGCTGGCTCTCTTCTACCCGCTTGAGCTGTATTTCGGAACATTCACAAAGATAGCGGAGTGGGGCAGCCACCAGTTCATCAAGCTGCCATGGCTCAACTCCGTGCCTGACCTTCTTGACTCGGTAACCCCCTGGGTGAAGCCGCTCATCAACATAATCGGGGCCAGGGCAGGTCTGGTCGCTGGTGGGCTATTGCTGCTTGTGGCGCTGGGAGCCGTTGAAAAATACATGACTGCCATCTTCAGCATGCCGAGGAGCTGGAACCTCATCAGATCGACGTTTACTCACCCAAAAAGGGCGTTCCTTGCGGGATTCCTGTTCACACTTCTTGTCCCAAGCACCACGGTAATGGTCTCACTTCTTGTGCCCCTGGCCACATCAGGCGTGTTCAAGGCAGAGTACTATATCCTGCCATACATACTCGGGGCAAACATCGGCACGGTGTTCGATGTCATGATAGCGGCCATGGCTACAGGTGACCCTATCGCGCTGGGCGTCTGGCTGGTCCACCTCACAATCAATGTCGTCGGGGCCGTGCTGTTCATGCCCATACTTGATCCCTTCGCGGCGTTTACCAGAAAAGTTGCGGTGTACATATCCAAGGACCCGAAGACAACATTGATTATTACGGCGTTGTTCCACATCATTCCTGCATCAATTATCCTGTACTACTATCTAGCTATCTAAAACGGATAGACAAGTATATACAACAGGGTGCAAGAATTAAAGTGGCGACAAAATGTCTCGAAGATTATTTGGCTGGTTTGCCCCGAAGAGGGGAGTGAATGTACTCGAAATGGTGGAGAAGCACCTTGATCTCACACAGAACGCCGCAATTAGTCTTTACAAGATGGTCGAGGTAGCGGCCAGCAGCAATCAGGAAAAGGGAAGCGCCGTTTTCGTTGACATCAGCAGGTTCGAGCGTGAGGCGGACGAGCTCCGGAGAGCCATGGTAAGGGAGCTTACCGAGGGTGAGATGTACCCCGAGGAGAGGGACGACCTCATGGAACTGGTTCGGGCCGTGGACCAGATAGCGGACTGGTCAAAGGAGGCGGGCAGGATACTCAGGACCATCCCGTTCGAGAAGACACCTGACTCCATCAAGACAGCGACGCTGAACATGGCGAAGGCAAACGTTGACTGCGTTGACGTGCTCAAGCAGAGCATCCATGCGTTAGCCAATTCCCCGTTAAAGGCTTTGGAGCTGGCTGACAAGGTCGAGATGCTTGAGGAGACAATCGATGACCTGTACGGGGAGGTCAGGTTCCACTTTGCGAAAGAGGAGTTCCCAGGGTTCAGCATGGGGGCATTGATACTCATGAACGAGTTCTTCGACGCCATAGAGACTGTGGCTGACTGGAGCGAGAACACGGCGGACATAGTCAGGGCCATCGCCGTGAGGCGTAGCTGATTATTTTATCTAAAAAATAGAAAACAGCCGAGAGATTTACTCGACTGTGATTGCCTGGGTCGGGCATGCATTCACGCACGCCATACACATGATACAATCGTCGGCCCTCGCCGGAACGGAGAGATTATCGACCATATCAAATACGTTCATTGGGCAGATATCAACGCAGACCGCGTCTCCGTTACATGCATCCGATACTATGACTGTTGGCATTTAATCACCTAACAGAACTGAGCCTACACCCGTTGTTTTAAAGGTTTTCAAGCAAGAATGAGGATTAGGTAACTGTTAAAAACCGAGGTTCCTTTATTAATATCAAGAATTCTCGTGATTTAACATGCGGTGCAGCGGACTAATTGATGATACCGTCACGGTCCTCATCGGGGGCGAGGCGGGTCAGGGGATAAGCAGGAGCGGGATGCTCCTGGGCAAGGCGATGATGAGGGGCGGGTTCTACGCGTACGGCGCAATTGATTACCCCAGTCTCATCAGGGGCGGACATAACTTTTACACTGTAAGGGGGTCCAGCAGGAAGGTTTACGCGAACAGCGGAAAAATTGACTTGGTGGTGGCACTTAACAGGGAGTCCGTTTTCAAACACATGGACGAGATCAGCCCGGGAGGGGGGATCATCTACGACGAGAAAGAGGCAATCTCTGATGAAGAGCTTTCCAGGAAGGATATCAACTACTATCAGGTTCCCCTGGGCGTGGTCGTGAAGGACCTCGGTGGCCCCGCCATTATGAGGAACACTGTGGCACTCGGCTCAGTGGCTGCCCTTGTGGGCTTGGACGTTGATCTCCTCAAGGAACTTGTTACCGAGACGTTTGAGGGCAGGGACAAGATCATATCAATGAACGTCGATGCCATCCAGAAGGGGTGGGAGAACGTCATCGAGTTCAACCACGGTTTCCAGTGTACCCTTGAGGCAGGTGAGAAACCGGATAGAATGTGGCTCACAGGAAACGAGGCGGTTGCCCTGGGCGCTCATGCAGCGGGGTGCAACTTTTTCGCGG
This sequence comes from uncultured Candidatus Bathyarchaeia archaeon, assembly GCA_964383685.1. GTDB lineage: Archaea > Thermoproteota > Bathyarchaeia > TCS64 > TCS64 > RBG-16-57-9. Next base: position 20,906 of record CAYLJH010000005.1, read on the forward strand.
CGTACCCTATGACGCCTGCAAGTGCGGTCCTGCACTACTACGCTGGGCACGACGAGGAGACGGACTCGGTGGTCGTCCAGACGGAGAGCGAGATAGCCGCCATGTGTATGACGGTGGGAGCCTCGTACGCGGGTGTCAGGGCGATGACGGCAACATCAGGCGGCGGCTTCTGCCTCATGACGGAGGCGTTGAGCATGGCGGCCATCCAGGAGAACCCTGTCGTGATAATGCTGGGTCAGAGGCCGGGGCCCAGCACGGGGCTTGCAACGTACTCCGCCCAGGGTGACCTATTATTCGCGGTCTACGGGGCCCACGGCGAGTTCCAGAGGATCGTACTTGCCCCCGGCGACGCAGAGGAGTGCTTCTACCTCACCGCGGAGGCTTTCAACCTGGCTGAGAGGTTCCAGATCCCAGTCATCGTGCTGACGGACAAGGAGATCATCGAGAGCCACGAGACCGTTGAGGTGTTCGATGTCTCCAAGGTTGACATCATCAGGGGCAGTCTCCTCAGGGAATGGGAGGGGGACGAGTACATCAGGTACGGGTTCAGCGAGGACGGGGTAAGCCCAAGGGTCATCCCCGGCACGCCAAACGCGCTGGTTCTTGCGAACAGCAACGAGCATACAGAGAGGGGATTCGGCACGAGCGTGTCCGAGGCAGCCCGTCTCATGGTTGATAAGAGGTTCAGTAAGGAGGAGCACATCAGGAGGGCGACGGGAAAGCTCTCCCCCATCAAGAGCTACGGTTCGGATGAGCCGGACATCACCATGGTGGGCTGGGGCTCCACAAAGGGGCCGGCCCTTGAGGCAATCGGGTTACTATCGGGGCAGGGGGTCAAAGCCAGATACGTCCAGGTCAGGATCATGGAGCCGTTCCCAGAGGGATTGATGGATTACCTATCAGGTAAGACGGTACTCTTCGAGAACAACAGGACGGCCGCGTTGGGGACCCTGATCAAACTGAACATGGGTTACAGGTTCGATGACGTGGGCCTCAGGTACGACGGGAGGCCGCTGACACCGGATGAGATGGTGTCCAAGGTCAAGGAGGTGCTGGGATGAGCAAAAGATATGATACACCAGCGACCAACACGTGGTGCCCCGGCTGCGGTAATTTCTCGATACTGAACGTAATGAAGCAGACCCTTGACGAGATGAACATCAAGCCATGGGAGGCGGTGGCCGTTACTGGTATAGGGTGCCACGGCAAGGTCACGGACTATATCGGGGTCAACGGGATACACACCATCCACGGGAGGGTTCTGCCGGTGGCTTCAGCCATAAAGCTTGCGAACCACGACCTGAAGATCCTGGGCTTCGCCGGGGACGGGGATGCCTTCAACATCGGGCTGGGGCATTTCGCCCACGCGGTGCGCAGGAACGTGGACTTGACGTACATCATCCACAACAACCTCATCTACGGCCTAACAACTGGGCAGACCAGCCCCACGAGCAGGAAGGGGTACGTCTCGAAGACCAGCCCAAGGGGAAGCTGGGAGAAGGCCATCAACCCGCTGACTCAGGCGTTGACGGCGGGGGCGACTTTTGTCTCAAGGGCGTACGTCGGCGAGTTCAGCCACTTCAAGGACGTTCTCAAGCAGGCAATAGACCACGAGGGCTTCGCCTTGGTGGATGTCCTGCAGCCGTGCATCAGCTGGAACAAGGTGAACACCTACGAGTTCTACAGGGACAGGGTGTTCAAGCTGGAGGATACGGGCCACAAATCGGATGACTGGGATCTGGCGTACCTCAGGGCGGAGCAGTGGGGGGACCAGATACCAATAGGCGTATTCTACAAGTCAGATGAACCTACGTACACGGAGAACTTCCCCGTCCTCAGTAAGGGTACACTGGTTAATCAGCCGCTTCGCAGGGACATGGAGAAACTGTTCAGGGAGTTCATGTGAGTCCCTAGTGTCTATTGATCAGTCCAACCTTCTGGACGTTCCTGTGGAACAGTAGCAAGGCGTCCAGCTTCCTGAGGTCAACATGTGTGTTCATGCAGGGCGTCACGTGGGAAGCGTTTCTAACGTGTTTCACGAGTATGTTTCCCTCAAGGTAGCCATCAGGCAGCGCCTTCCTTGATTTCTTGACTAGGATATCGTTGGTGCCGAACATAATCATGGCCGGTTTTCCCCATGCCTTGAGCTTCTCGGTGTAACCTGAGAATATCGCGACGGCGTCCTGTATTATCTCTGGGTTCAAGTTGAAATCATAGTGCTCATACCCGAACTCCGGGACCTGCATCATCACGTCATTCAGGAACCTCAAGGTCTCCTTGTCGAAGACGTAGTGGAGCAGGTTGCGAAGGTCAACCTTGTAATCGAAGCTGTACAGGTAGCCCAGGAGATAGTTGATGAAACCTTTCTCCCTGCTCCTCAGCAGGTGCTCCGTTGGGCTGCCGTACGTGGCGATATGGCTGATCTTTTCGTTGAGGAGAACTGCGTCGGCCAGCACGTAGCTGCCCATGCTGTGGCCGAAACCCATCACATCCTCGACGCCGTACTCATCGCAGAGGTAATCCACGGTGATGTCAACGATCTCGGCGAAATTTTTAAACTGGATATCATTATGATGATGCGTCTCGCCCTGGTAATCAGGGGTTATGACGTATGCGTTCAGTGATTTGCACAGATAACTGGCCAGGCTCTGGAATTCCCTTGAAAGAGATTTCCTGTTAATAATTGCACCATGAACGAGCACTATCCCTCTTCTCGAATTCTTATCGTCAGGTATCTTCAGGTCGGCTACTATGTCGTAGTCTGGGCTTGAGATATGGAGCTCCCGGCTGTGCACAGGTCTGAAACGGCGTTTGGTATATTAACGGATATGGATGTGAAATCGATATTCTCATCTAAACTTATGAGATGTGTTTTATTTTATTGCCGGGATTGATAGCTCATGGATTACAAGGCGGCCGTGGGTCGGCGAATCGATGATTATACTGGGGAAATTGTAGAGGTCAGCAAGCGCATACACGCTGAGCCGGAGCTAGGCCACAAGGAGGTCAAGGCGTCCAAGATCCTCGTGGGTGAGCTTGATAAGCACGGCTTCGAGGTTAAGCTAAGGGTCGCCAGGATGGAAACGGCTTTTATTGCGAGGAAGGGCACGGGTAGCCCCAAAATCGGGATCCTGGCAGAGTATGACTGCCTCCCAGGGATAGGCCATGCATGCGGCCACAACCTCATAGCGGCGTCAGCCCTAGGGGCGGCGATTGGGTTAGCCGATATTATTGATGAACTTGGAGCCACGGTAATTGTCTTCGGGACCCCAGCCGAAGAGGGCGTAGTCCAGAACGCGGGCGGCAAGGTGATCATGATTGATGAAATCAAGGAGGCAGATGTATCAATGATGATCCACCCGGGGCCCTCATGGGGCAGCTACAGCACCACAAACGCCCGCGAGAGCTTCCTTGTAGAGTTCCACGGCAAGAGCAGCCACGCGGGGGCGGCACCGGAGAAGGGAGTGAACGCGCTGGAGGGCGTCATCCTCACGTTCCAGGGCATCAACGCCCTGAGGCAGCACATCAACAGGGACATCAGGATACACGGCATCATCAAGCACGGCGGCGACAGCCCCAACACTATACCTGACTACGCCTCGGCGCACCTCTACGTCAGGGCACCGTCCATGCCCATGCTTGAGGAGACGTACTGCAAGGTCAAGGC
>CAYLJH010000005.1:24582-27006 GCA_964383685.1 uncultured Candidatus Bathyarchaeia archaeon
CTAGCCACGGGTGCCACCAGCAAGGTAAGCCAGGTGGCAAACACCTACGCCAACAAGATACCCAACAAGGTTCTCAGCGACCTGTTCAGGGAAAACGTTGGTCTAAGTGGAGTGGATTACCCCGCGGAATTATCTCCAAAAAAGAGCGGCGCATCAACCGATTTCGGGAACGTCAGCCAGGTGATGCCCGCTCTGAGCGGCTACATCAACATCGGGGACGTGACGCTGCACAGCCCAAGCGGGACCGCGATGACGGCCACGGACCAGGCCCACGAGGCAATGATCATCGGGGCGAAGGCGCTGGCGTATACTGCGTTAGATTTGATAACCGAGCCAGAGGTTTTGGATAAAGCAAGAGAGGAGCACCGAAAGAGGCTGAAGGAGCAGGAGTAATGAAGGTCCAACAGGTTGGTTCAAGGGGATACCTGTTCACATGGGATGAGCCGTACAAGACGAACGTCTACGCGATAAACGGGGACAAACACCTGTTCATCTGTGACACGTTCCTCGGGATCGAGCCAATGGAGGAAGCACACGAGTACCTAAGAGGAGCGGGAATCGATAAACCGGTGGTTGTGTTCATCAGCCACGGTGATTACGACCATTACTGGGGTAACGGCGCTTTCAAGAACGCGGTTATCCTTGCCCAGGAAGGCTGCTGGGAGAGGATTCACGATGAGCACGAGGAGACGTACGCGAGGCACACGCACCATAAGACGGGAAGGGTTGAACTTGTCCTCCCAAACATGGTTTTCAAGGAACGAGTGATATTCCCCGAGGACGGCGTCGAGTTCTACCACACACCGGGGCACACCAAGGACTCATCCAGCTGCATGGATGTCAAGGACCACATCCTCTTCGTGGGGGACAACGTCGAGTCCCCGTTGCCGTACCTCTATAGCCAGGACCTTGACGGGTACATCAATTCCCTTGAAGGATATTTTGAGAGGAAACCTAAAACGGTGATTTCCGGCCATGACCCGCCCATGAGTAATCTAAGGCTTGTGAAGGAGAACCTTGAGTACGTGAAAAAGGTGAAAACTGGCAAGGTCGACACCAGCAAGCTCGATGAGCGAGCCCTAAAGGTCCATGAACAGAACCTGAAGACGATGGAGGGAAAACACCCTCCTAACTGAACTCGGTAGAACAATGAATTATTCGGACTTTGGCTCTGCGTCCTTTACTGGGATGTAGATATCCACCTGCTCCTCGCTGACATGCCTCTGGAGCATGAAGGGCGCTGACTCCTCAAGGCCGGACTCTTTGCTGAACAGCTGCTTGTACATCTCGTCCCATGTCTCGGGCTCGATCTCGGCGGGGTTCATGCTGTAGACGGCGTACCCTCCCTTGGACAGCGTCTTCTTCACCATGTCGCCCGGTGCCTCAGAGTCGTCGCTGACCCTGAAACCTATGAACATCTCCTCCTTGGTGGACCCCTCAAGCCTGTTGTCCCATGTCCACATCATGTAGATGCTGTCATCCTGGATGCCCTGGACGCTCTCCCACATGCCCAGGAGCCTCTCGATGAGCTCAGATGTGATCGTCTCCTCTTCCTCGGAGTTGGACTTGTCCACCTTGGACACGTAACCGATGAGGGACACCTTCTCAAGCTGACCTATGACTGGCTCCATTTCATCGAACAGGACAGCGGTCTCTATTTTATAGGTTACTTAGAAAGGTGGGAGTTTGAACCGTTTTTTCCTTTATGAGAATCTGGTTTAGTTAAATAATATCAAATTAGCACTATTCATCTACAGATGAATTCATTCTTCTCTTTTTTTCGGATCCACTTTCATTAATCCGAGACGAAAAATCACCTTGCAAGACTCCTCCGTTGAACCAGATAACACCGATTCTATGTTTTTGACAGAAATCAATTAACCAGACTTGTTCTGGCTTCTTTGATAACACCAACCACAATGAAGCATCCTTCAATGAATACAAAAAACGATATTCATGCAATTGACTAAATGCCTTACGTATTTGAGTACGCTCATTGTCTGAAGTTATACTTTTTACTTCAAAAAATGCAGGGCCAGTTTTTAACAAACAAAAAGCATCGACCATTCTACTACGTTCAACCAAATATCCAAAGGACTGCAAACGCGAAACTATTTTTCTTAATGTAAATGTATGTGATTGGACTGCGCTTTTCAATTTCTCATTAACATATTTTTTCTCTTGAGATCTGTTCTTGATAAGAGAAATTAGTTCTTCATCAGAAATGTCCTCAGGATAAGATTCGAATTTTTTTGCAGATAATATTAGCGAAGCAGTATTTTCGATATATTTCAAGGATTTTTCTAATTGTATAACAAGGTCTGGAGGAAGACTGGAATTTAAATAACCAATTCCAAGTCTAAGACCGTTATTTTTTATTTGTTGTATTAACCTGTTATCAAATTTTTTTAAATCGTGATTATT